>JAKDNL010000049.1 GCA_030451825.1 Pseudonocardia sp.
CGTTGTCCGATGGCAGCGGCGTCGGGAGCCGGCCCTTGTGGTGCAGATCACGCAGTGGGACAGTCGGAGAGCCCCACCCACCACCTTGGGGGCCACCGAATGGCGGAGCTCGAACCGCGCAGTTTCCTCCGGCCGTGCCTGTTGCTGCTCCTGCACGAGCGGGACGACCACGGCTACGGCCTGGCCGCACGGCTGCCCCCGCTGCACGACGGCGACGGCGACGCCGGCGGCGTGTACCGGGCGCTGCGTGGGATGGAACGAATCGGCCTGGTCCGGTCCGAGTGGCACGCCTCCGCCGTGGGCCCGGCGCGGCGGACCTACCACCTCACCCTGGCCGGCGTGGACTGCCTGGACGCCCAGGCGCGCGAGCTGGCGAACGTGCACGCCGCCCTGCACGTGTTCATGGACCGCTACGCCGCGCTGTCCGGGTCCGACCGGAGCCCGGTCCACGAGGAGGTGAACCATGACCAGCACCCCGCCCGCACCGGATGCGCTACGGGCATCCCACGTCCACGACCTGTTCGCGCGCAGGACCGGGCCGGTCGCGGGACTCGCGGCTGAGGCCGATGCGCTGGCCGCGGCCTGCCGGGCGATGGCCGGACGGTTCCGCACCGGCGGACGGCTGCTGGCCGCCGGGCGGGGCCCGGCCGCGCCCGACGCCGCGCACGTCGTCGTGGAGTTCGTGCACCCGGTGATCGTCGGAACCCGGGCGTTGCCGGCGCTGGCGCTGCCCGACGGCGGGTCCGGCGACTCGGTGGCGTTGTTCGGAGAGCCGGGCGACATCCTGCTGGCGCTGTCCCCGGACGGCGAGGGGACCGACCTGGCCGGGGCACTGGCGACGGCGGTGCGGCGCGGCCTGCTCACGGTGGCCCTGCTCGGCGGTGCCGGCGGCGCGGCCGCCCGGGTGCCGGGCCTGGACCACCTGGTGGTCGTCGGCTCGCCCGACCCGCGGGTGGCACGCGAGGGGCACGTCTCGGCCTACCACGTGCTGTGGGAGCTGGTGCACGTGTTCCTGTCCGAGGAGGCGCCGCAGTGAGCGCCCCGGACGGGCCGGAGCACTGCGCGGGGCCGGTCTGCATCACCTGCTCCGACGTGGCCGTCGAGGTGACCGTGGCGACGCTGCTCGGCGACGGGCTGGCGCTGGTCGACACCCGCGCCGGCACTCGCGAGGAGGTCAGCGTCGCGCTCGTCGACGCGGCCGTCGGCGACGTCGTGCTGGTGCACGCGGGCGAGGCGATCGGGGCACCGCGGCGCCCCGCACCGGAGGGCCCCGCACCGGAGGGCACCGCACCGGAGGGCACCGCACCGGAGGGCACCGCACCGTGAGCACCGACGCGCTCTACCCGTTCCTCGCGGCGCCGGGGTCGGCCGCGGCCCGCGACCCCGCGGCCCTGCTCGCCGACGTCGCCCGATCGACCCGCGAGAAGCTCGGCGAGATCGAGCGCGTGCGGGCCGCGGTGCTCGAACGCGACGATGCCGCGCTGGCCGTGTGCGCGACCGCGATGGCCGACCAGTTCGCCCGCGGCGGGCGGCTGCACGTGTTCGGCAACGGCGGTTCCAGTACCGACGCGCTCGCCGTCGCGTCGCTGTTCACCGCGCCCGGGCCCGGGTGGCGTCCGCTTCCGGCGATGGCCCTGCCGGCCGACGTCGCGACGCTGACCGCGTTGGCCAACGACGTCTCGTTCGACGTGGTGTTCGCCCGCCCGCTGGCCGCTGCCGGCCGCCCGGAGGACGTCGCGCTGGGCCTGTCCACCAGCGGCGGCTCGACCAACGTGCTGCGCGGGCTGGAGGTGGCCCGCGACCGCGGGTTGCTCACCGTGGCGCTGGCCGGCGCCGGGGGCGGTGCGATGGCCGAGGCGGCCGGCGCCGGCCGGATCGAGCACCTGTTCGTGATGCCCTCGTCGTCGGTACACCGGATCCAGGAGGCCCAGACCACGGTCTACCAGGTGCTCTGGGAGCTGGTGCAGCTCGCGCTGGGCGCCGCGGACGCGGAACGCGGGTCGTGAGCGCGGGCCCGGCGACGGTGCGGCGCCGGGCGGTGCGGGTCACCGGCATCGTGCAGGGCGTCGGGTTCCGCCCGTTCGTGTACACGTTGGCCGCGCAGCTGCACCTGGCCGGCTTCGTCGGCAACGACGAGCGCGGTGTGCTGATCGAGGCCGAGGGCACCCCGACCGCGCTGGACGCCCTGCTGGCCGCGCTGCGTGACCGGCCGCCCCCGCTGGCCGTGGTGACCGGTGTGGACGCGGTGGACGTCCCGGCCCGCGGGGAGTCCGGGTTCGCGATCGCGCCCAGCACCGGGGCCGGCGCGCCCGCGGCCACGCTGATCTCGCCGGACACCGCGACCTGCGCGGACTGCCTGGCCGAGATGCGCGACCCGGCCGATCGCCGGTACCGGCACCCGTTCGTCACCTGCACCCACTGCGGGCCCCGGTTCACGATCGTCACCGGCGTGCCCTACGACCGGTCCGCGACGACGATGGCCGGGTTCGCGATGTGCGCGGCCTGCGCCGCCGAGTACCACGACCCGGCCGACCGCCGGTTCCACGCTCAGCCGGTGTGCTGCCCGGACTGCGGGCCCACCCTCCGCTTCGTCGAGGGCACGGCCGGAGCTCGGGTCGACGGCGCGGCGTCGGTCGTGCTCGGCGTGCCCGGTGCCGACCCGATCGGGTCCGCGGCCGACGCGCTGCGCGCGGGTGCCGTCGTCGCGGTCAAGGGTCTCGGCGGCTACCACCTCGCCGCCCTCGCCACGGACGAGAGCGCCGTCGCCGCGCTGCGCTCGCGCAAGCACCGCGAGGACCGCTCGTTCGCCGTGCTGGTGCCCGACCTGGCCGCAGCTCGCAGGCTCTGCCACGTCGACGACGCCGAGGCCGCCCAGCTGTCCTCGCACCGCGCGCCGATCGTGCTGTTGCGCCGGCGCACCGGAACGCGTCTGGCCCCCTCCGTCGCGCCCGGCGACACCCACCTCGGCCTGCTGCTGCCCTACACCCCGATCCACCATCTGCTGCTCGACGCCCTGGCTGCCCCGATCGTGCTGACCAGCGGGAACATCTCCGACGAGCCGATCGCCCACCGCGACGGCGACGCCTCGGCCCGCCTGGCGACGATCGCCGACGCGTTCCTCACCCACGACCGTCCGATCCGCACCCGGGCCGACGACTCGGTCCTGCGGGTCGTGCGCGGACGCCCCTACCCGGTGCGCCGCTCCCGCGGCTACACCCCCGAACCATTGCGCCTCGCCCTCGACGCGCCCGAACCCGTGCTCGGCGCCGGGGCGGAGCTGAAGAACACGTTCTGCCTGCTCCGGCCCGCAGCGGGCGGTGCCGAGGCGTTCGTCTCGCACCACATCGGGGACCTGGCCAACGCCGAGACGCGCCGCGCCTACACCGACGGCATCGCCCACCTGCGCCGGATCCTCGACGTCGAACCGGCGGTGCTCGCGCACGACCTGCACCCGGAGTACCTGTCCACCAAGTGGGCGCTGGACGCGGCCGAAGCCGACCCGCGACTGCGGCCGGTCGGGGTCCAGCACCACCACGCGCACCTGGCCGGGTGCCTCGCCGAGCACGGCGAGCCCGGACCGGTGATCGGCGTCGCCTGCGACGGCCTCGGCTACGGCACCGACGGCACCCTGTGGGGCGGCGAGATCATGGACGTCGCGCTGGACGGGTTCACCCGGCTCGCGCACCTCGCCCCGGTCCCGCTGCCCGGCGGGGTCTCGGCAATCCGTGAACCCTGGCGGACCGCCGCGGCCTGGCTGCGGGCCACGGGGGAGGAGCTGCCGGGGTTCGCCGAGCGGATCGGCCCGGACTGGGGCCCGGTTCAGCGGCTGCTCGACTCCGACGCCGCGGGGCGGATGCAGCTGCCGGTCACGACGAGTGCCGGGCGGTTGTTCGACGCCGTCGCCGCCCTGTGCGGGGTCCGGGACCGGGTCACCTACGAGGGCCAGGCCGCGATCGAACTGGAGCGCGTCGCCGACCCCGACGTGTGCAAAGGCTACCCGACGTCGCGGCCCGGCATCTCGGCCGCCGGCCGCGACCCGGTCGCGTTGCCGGTCGGCGAGCTGGTCACCGCAGTGGCCGCGGACCTACGGGCCGACACGCCGGTGCCGCAGGTGTCGGCCCGCTTCCACCTCGGTCTGGCCGGTGCGCTGGCCGCCGCCGCAGCCGACGCCGCCCGTGGCCTGGGTCGGGACACGGTGGCCCTGTCCGGCGGGGTGTTCGCGAACATGCTGTTGCTCGAGGCACTACGGACCCGCCTCGAGGACGCCGGGCTGCGGGTTCTGGTCCATGCGCGGGTGCCGTGCAACGACGGCGGGGTCAGCCTCGGCCAGGTGGTGGTGGCCGCCGCGCAGTGAGCGCGGGGCGGCGGGCCGCCCGGCCTCAGCCCGCCGTGCCCCGTGGCGCCACCCACCTGGTCTGCTGCCCGGAGACGGCGGCGATGTGCTCGAAGTCGCTGTCGTAGTGCAGGACGATCGCGGCGTAGTGCTCGGCGATGGCGGCGGTCAGGAGGTCGACGATGCCCGCCGCACGATGCTGGCTTGTTCGGGCGAGCAGCGCCTGGACGGCCAACGCCCTCCGGCCGATCTCGGGGTGCAGCGGCAGGTCGACGAACCCGTCGAACCGGCGCTTAACGGTCCGTTCGTAGCCACCCGGATCGCGGGCCGAGTATCCGATCTCGAGGTCGACCGTGACGCACGTGGCGAGAAGCCCGAGTCGACCGAGCCGGTCCAGTTCACCGTGTACGTGCGGGTGCGAGACGCGAGCGATTGCGCTGGTGTCGACCAGATAGAGACTGGCCGGGATCACCGCCGCGCCTGCGCCCGCACCGCCGGGTCGGCAAGATCTTCCCCGCCCCAGACCAGCGGGTCGTCGAACGCCTCGACACGCCGCCGCCGCTGGGCGACGAAGGCAAGCGCAGCGTTGACCGTCTCCACCTTGGACGACGTGCCCAGCTCTCGCGCCGCGGCCACGAGGTGGTCGTCGTCGATATCGATCGTGGTCCGACTCATGGTGCACGCTATCAGCTAAGCCATCATTGATGTGCACGTTGATGCATCGGGTGTGCCTGAAGGGGAACGTTGCAGCCGCCGACCTGGCGCTGCCCGCCGACGCGGTCGCGGAGCCGGAACGCGATCGCGGGCTGAGCCGCGCCGGGTCCCGCGATGCCGTCGGCCCAGCCCGCGCCGGCGAGCGCCGGTTCCCGTGCACGTCCCGGAGGGTCCCCTCACTCACCCGGACGCCCCGGACGGTCCCCTCGGTCGCTCGCCGCTCGGGTGCCTGGGCAGACCGGTCCCTGTTCGAGTGCCCCCCGAGGGGTCCCTTCGCTCACCGGGCGATCCCGAAGGGTCCCCTCGTGCGGGCGGGTGCTGTGCGGGTGCGGCGCCGGTGCGCGGGTGCGGGCGCGCTACCGGGCGAGCCAGCGGTACCAGGCGTCCAGCCCGTCACCGCGGGTGGCGGAGACCTCGAGCACCTCGATCCCGGGCCGGGCGCGCCGCGCGTACTCCACGCACCGCGCGACGTCGAAGTCGACGTGCGGCAGCAGGTCGATCTTGTTGACGATCATCAGGTCGGCGGTGCGGAACATGTGCGGGTACTTGAGCGGCTTGTCCGTCCCCTCGGTCACCGAGATGATCACGACGCGGGCCGACTCGCCGAGGTCGAACAGGGCCGGGCAGACCAGGTTGCCGACATTTTCCACGAACAGCAGCGAGCCCGGCTCCGGGGCCAGCGCGCGTAGCCCGTCCAGCACCATGTCCGCGTCCAGGTGGCAGCCCGCCCCGGTGTTGATCTGGACGACGCGGGCGCCGGTCGCGGTGATCCGGTCCGCGTCGAGCAGGGTCTCCTGGTCACCCTCGAGCACCGCGCACGTCCGCGAGCCCGCGAGCTCGCGGATCGTGCGTTCGAGCAGCGTGGTCTTCCCCGAGCCCGGCGAGCTCATCAGGTTCAATGCCCGCACCCCGTGCTCGCCCAGCCAGCGGCGGTTGCGCCCGGCCAGGGCGTCGTTGCGGGCCAGCAGGTCCACCTCGAGCGACACGGCCCGTCCCCCCTCCCCCCGTGCGCGGATATCCCTGTCCGGGCGACGGTTTCCGCGCACGAGGGGGTCGGGCTCGCCGGCGTCCGCCCCGTACCCGTCGCTCGCGGGTCCGTGTCCGTGTCCGTGTCCGCGGCTCGTGGACCTGTGTCCGTGGCCGTGGCCCTGGCCGACGGCGCGGGGGTCGGTCACCCGCACCCCGGCGTCGTCGGAGCATCCGCAGGTGGCGCACATGTCCGGAGCACCTCCACTTCCCTGATCCGCAGCTCGGTACCTCCGGTCACCGCGACGTCCGCGCTGCCGCACGGGCACAGCGGCATCACCTCGCCGGTCTCGAACCCGTGCCCGCAGGTGCGGCAGGCGGCGCTGCCGCGCGGCCGCTCGAACTCCAGCTCGGCGCCCTCAAGCGGGGTGCCGTCGGTGACCAGCTCGAAGCAGAACCGCATCGCGTCCGGCACGATGCCGGACAGCTGCCCGACCACCAGCCGGACCCTGCGCACCGGCACGTCGCCCATCTTCTCGGCGATCGCGTCGACGACGCTCTGGGTGATCGACAGCTCGTGCACCGCCCCGCCCTCTTCTCCGCCGGACTCAGCAGATCCGCGGCAGCGGGTCGCCGACCAGCAGGTCCACGATCCGGGTCCCGCCGAACGAGGTCTTGAGCAGCACCAGCCCGGGCGGGTCCTCGGCGACCGACCCGATGATCGCCGCACCGGCACCGAGCGGGTGCCCGGCCAGCGCCGCCAGTGCCGCGTCGGCCCGCTCCGGCGCGACGACGGCCACCAGCCGGCCCTCGCAGGCGACGTAGAGCGGGTCGATCCCGAGCAGCTCGGACGCGCCGTTGACGACCGGCCGGACCGGCACCGCCCTCTCATCCAGCACGACCGCGACCTGCGAGGCGGTGGCGACCTCGTTGCAGATCGTGGCCACCCCGCCGCGGGTGGCGTCGCGCAGGCAGCGCACGCCGTCGCCGGCCGCGTCCAGGAGCCCGGCGGTGATCCCGTGCAGCGGCGCGGTGTCCGAGCCGATGTCGGCGGAGATGTCCAGCTCGCCGCGGGCCAGCATCACGGTGATGCCGTGGTCGCCGATCGGGCCGGAGACCAGCACCCGGTCGCCGGGGCGGGCCGCGCCGGCGGACAGCGTGAACTCCCGCTCCAGCACCCCCACCCCGGCGGTGTTGACGTAGCAGCCGTCGGCCTTGCCGCGCTCGACGACCTTGGTGTCCCCGGTGACGATCGCCACCCCCGCCGCCTGCGCGGCCGCGGCCATAGAGGCGACGATCCGCTGCAGGTCCGCGACCGGGAACCCCTCCTCCAGGATGAACCCGGCCGAGAGGTGCAGCGGCCGCGCGCCGGTCATCGCCAAGTCGTTGACGGTGCCGTTCACGGCCAGGTCGCCGATGTCGCCGCCGGGGAAGAACAGCGGGGAGACGACGTAGGAGTCGGTGGTGAACGCCAGCCGGCCGGTCGCGCCCGGCAGGGTCAGCGACGCCCCGTCCTCGAGCTGCTCGAGTACCGGGTTGCGGAACGCGTCCAGGAACACGGCCTCGATCAGCGTGTGCGTCGCCTTGCCGCCCGCGCCGTGCGAGAGCGTGATCCGCTCCTCCCTGATCCGGGGCTTGCGGGCGCGGGCCTTCGCGATCCGGTCCAGCACCTGCTGCTCGCGACTGCGGTGCCGCTCACCCGGCCGGTGGGCCCCGGCGTGCTCGTCCTCCCGCTCGGCCGCGGCCACCGCCTCCTCGGCCCAGCCCGCGCGCGTCGGACTCCGTCCTTCCCGCCCCGCCGGCTCCGCCGGCTGCCGACCCCCGTGTTCGATGGCGCCCTCGCGAGCTCGGGCGACGCCACGTCCCAGATCGTGTGTGGTCATGCCCGCGTCGCCTCCCGCACCCGTTCCCGGCTGAATCGGCCGAAGTTGTAGTACGCCGCGCAGGCGCCCTCGGACGAGACCATGCACGTCCCGATCGGCGTCTCCGGCGTGCAGGCGGTGCCGAAGACCTTGCACTCCCACGGCCGGAGCACGCCCTTGAGCACCTCACCGCACTGGCAGGCCTTCGGGTCCGCGACCCGCACGCCCGGCACGTCGAAGATCCTCTCGGCATCGAACGCGGCGAACTCGGGGCGCACCCGCAGCGCCGAGTGCGGGATGAACCCGAGCCCTCGCCACTCGAAGTGCGGGCGCAGCTCCATCACCCTCGAGATCACCTCGAGGGCCTTCGGGTTGCCCTCCCACGGCACGACACGGGCGTACTGGTTCTCCACCTCGCAGCGGCCCTGTCCGAGCTGGAGCAGCAGCTTGTAGACCGACTGCAGGATGTCCAGCGGCTCGAACCCGGCACAGACCAGCGGCTTGCCGTGGTCGCGCGGGATCCACTCGTAGGGCAGGCAGCCGATCACCGTGGACACGTGACCGGGCCCGATGAACCCGTCCAGGCGCAGGTCCGGGGAGTCCAGGATGGCCTTGATCGCCGGCAGGATCGTGACGTGGTTGCAGAAGATCGAGAAGTTGTCGAGGCCCTCGGCGGCCGCCCGCAGCACGGTCATCGCCGTCGACGGGGCCGTGGTCTCGAACCCGATCGCCATGAACACGACCCGCTTGTCCGGGTTCTTCCGGGCGACCTTGAGCGCGTCCAGCGGCGAGTAGACCATCCGGATGTCGGCGCCCGCGGCCTTGGAGTCGAAGAACGACCCGCGCCCGCCGGGCACCCGCATCATGTCCCCGAACGACGTCATGATCACGTCGTCCTGCTCGGCGATGGCGATCGCGTCGTCCACCCGGCCCATCGGGATCACGCACACCGGGCAGCCCGGGCCGTGCACCAGTGACACCGTCTCCGGCAGGTAGTCCTCCAGGCCGTGCTTGTAGATGGTGTGGGTGTGACCGCCGCACACCTCCATGAACTTGTAGTGCCGGCCCGGCTCGCACAGCGCGGCGATCTCGCCGGCCAGTGCCCGGGCGGTGCCGGCGTCGCGGAACTCGTCGACGAACCTCATGGCCGCCTCCTCACGTGATGTCGGACGCGCGCAGCGCGTCGAGCTCGTCGGTGTAGGCGTCGCCGACGCCGGTCAGCCACTCCAGCGACGCCTTCGCCTCGGCCTCGTCGATCGTGGACAGCGCGAACCCGACGTGGATCAGGATCCAGTCGCCGGGACGCAGGGCCAGCGTCGTCGAGCCGTCCGGTTGCTCCTCGCGCAGCAGCCCGATGTTCACCGCCCGCTGCACGCCTTCGACGCTGACCATCGCCAGGTCCTCGTGGCCGTCCATCAGCTCGACCACCTCGCCCGGTATTCCCAGACACATCTGCCCCCCTCACATCGCGCTGATCTTGCGGTACCGCTCGATCTCGTCCGCGGAGGCGATGACCGTGGCGGCGACACCGGCCAGCACCGCGAGCGCGAGCAGCTTGAGAAACTTCATCGTGGGACTCCTTCTCCGACGGGGTCGAGCAGCATCGACACCAGCTCGTCGACGGCGGTCAGTGCGGGCTCGACGGCGGCCGCCACCGGCGCGGACAGCCCGATGCCGGAGTCGAGACGGGCCGGCTCGCAGCCGAGCACCAGCACCCGGCCGACCGGTCGTCCGACACCGGTGGCCAGGGCGAGGTCGCGCAGCAGCCCGAGCACGACGTCCGGGCTCATGTCGTGGCCGTCCATCGGCGCGCCGGCCGGCTCGTCGTCGAGGGCGTCGAACGTGTGCTCCAGGCGATGCAGCGTGCCCGGCGGGCCGCCCCGTCGTACGACGTCGACGAGCACCAGCCCGGCCCAGCCGTCGAGCAGCCGGTAGGCCAGGTGCACCCCGCGGATCCCGACGTCGCAGACCTCCACCCGAGCTCCGAGTCCGCCGCGCGCGGCCAGCCGGGTGGCCACCTCGACGCCGAACCCGTCGTCGGAGAAGAACACGTTGCCGATCCCGGCCACGAGCACCCGCCCGCCGCCGTCACCGCCCGGGCCGCTCACAGCGCCGGCTCCAGCTCGTCCGGGCGGAAGTAGCGGAAGCGCCCGTGTGCGAGCTGCATCTCCGCGGCCGGGTCGCCGTCCACCGAGACGGCCACGTGCACGCCGCCGTCGACGTCGTGCACCACGGCCTGCACCGTGGCCCGCATCCCGTACAGGAACCGGTCCTGCGCATCGGTGCCGATGCTCGTTCCGCGTGCGCTCCTCTCGGTGCCGATGCTCGTTCCGCGTGCGCTCCTCTCGGTGCCGATGCTCGTTCCGCGTGCGCTCCTCTCGGTACCGCCCGGACGAAGGACGACCACGCTGCCCCGGGAGACCGGGACCCCGTCCACCAGCACGGCGTCGGTCTCCGGGTCCACCGAGGAGTCCGCGGCCGGGTCCCACCAGGGCACCGACGACGGCGGCCCGGACGGCGTGGTGAACGTCGGCACGCCGTCGTCGGCCGTGGCCCCACCGGGGCCCCGCAGCGAGCGGATCGCCCCGTGCAGGCGCTCGAGCATCTCCGGCGGCAAGGCCTCGACGGCGTCGATCAGTTCCGCGGCACGTGGGTCGGTGGCGCGGGCCTCGGCCTTCTCGGCATCGGTGAGCACCATCGTGCGCACCGTGAGGATCTCGTCGTTCTCGGTGCCGTCGTAAAGGTTGACCGAACTTTCCGGGGCGAGCTCGGGGTGGTCGGCGACGATGATCGGGGTGCACAGCAGCAGGTCCGAGCGTTCCGGCGGCCCGGCGAGCACCGGCCACGCGTGCTCGTGCGCGCACTCGGCGACGAGCGGGGTGGCCCACTGCGGTGGGTCGGTCGGCGACAGGAACGCGCCGGGGGAGACGGCGAGCATCGTGTGCGTGCCGATCATCGCGGTGCGCAGCGCGTCGTCGCGGGACCCGTCCGGCGCGGCGACCGCGTCGTTGCGGACCCCGATCTCCAGGCGCAGCACGTCGTAGGGTCCGGGCACCTCGCCGGCCCGCACCGTCACGCTGCCCGACAGCGGCGCCCGGGTCCGCACGACCCGCCCGGCCGGGCTGCCGTCGGGGTGGGTCAGGTCCTCGGCCGTGTGCGCGCCGGGGACCGTGATCGGCACCGTCGCCCCGAACCGCACCGCGGGCAACCCGAGGACGGCGTCGACCTGCGCGGTGACCCCCTCGTCGAACGACAGGTGCCGGGTGCCGCCGACGTCGAGGGTCGCCACCGCGCGCCCGTCCGGGTCGGTCAGTGCCCGCTGCTCCAGGTGCAGGAACCGCACGCGCAGATGGATCTCCGCGTCCGGCCGGCGTGTCTCGAGCAGGCACTCGACGCGCTGCGTGGACGTCTCGCCGGAGTCCGCGCCGTAGCCCTGGGGCACCAGCACACCCCACTGCCAGCGGACCTGGTTCTTCTGCGCCGAGGCCCGGTACGGGTAGAGCAGATAGCCCTCGAACAGCACCGCGTCGGCGACGGCGGCGATCTCGTCGAACGCGCTGGCGACGGGTTCCGGGCCGGCACCGCTCGTGCGCGGATATCGCTGTCCTGGCGGTGATATCCGCGCACGGCCGCTGTTCATTCGGCCTCCTTCAGCAACCGGCCCACGGCGTCGTCCCAGGTCGGGCCGCCCTGTACGGAGCGGTAGCCGGCCAGAGCGTCCAGGGTGTCGCGGCGCAGGCGGATCCAGCCCTGCTCCGGGAAGTGCTCGTCCATCGCCGAGCGCCACACGGCGACCGGCAGCCGGTGGTGCGCCTCCTCCTGCCAGGACACGAGCCCGACCTGCACCCCGGTGTCGCCGGCGTAGAACAGCGTGCCGGAGAACAGCAGCAGCAACGGCACCTCACCGCCGTCGAGGCCGTGGAAGTAGCGCCCGGAGGAGACGTCGAGGTCGTAGCTCAGCGGGACGTTCACCGCCACCGTGGTGGACCCGGTGAACGCCTGCACCATGACCGGGACGGTGGCGAGCTGCAGCGGGTTGAGCGTCTCGCCCCAGCGGTGCGCCTCGCCGAACAGGTCGGTCAGCCGCGCGGTCTCCTCGGCGCTGTAGCGGCGCCCGCGCGGGTCGATCCGGATCTGCACGCGCAGCGCGATCGCGTACACCCGGCGCCCGGTGCCGTCGTCGACGCGCAGGTCCAGCTGCAGCGACGGACCGGCGGCGAAGGGCTCCGGCCGGGACCCGGTGCAGGTGAACCGCAGCGTGCTCATCAGCGGCTCTCCAGCGTGCGTGCCCGCTCGCGGGCGTCGGCGAAGAACGCCTCGATCGCCTCCCGGGCCTCCCGGCCGCCGTCGAACCCACGCCAGTGCAGCCGGACCAGCCCGACCAGCCGGTAGCAGGCGTCGATCGGCACCAGCAGGCACGTCTCCGGCTCCCGGCGCACCAGCAGCGCCTCGACGTCCGGCTCCAGCTCCGCGGCCATCGCGGTCGCACCGACCCCGTCCGACCAGGCGTCGAGTGACAGCTCGCTCTCGGTCGCCCCGGCCGGGCTCGGGTAGCAGGCGATCATGGATCCCTGCGCGGAGTTGTGCAGGAAGAACACCATCCCGACCGGGATCTGCAACGCGTCCCACTGCGCGTCGGCCAGCGTGAACTCCGGGTCCAGCAGGTAACGGTCCGGCACCCGCCGGTACGCGCCGGCGCCGGCACCCGGATTGTCGAACAGGAACCCACAGGGCCCGCACGCGCACAGCATCCGGCGGTCGGTGACCTGCACCAGGTGCGGGTGCTGCGCCGGGACCGGGGTGGCGCACAGCTCGCAGCGCTCCACCCTCGGTTCCGGCTCGGTCAGGAAGCGACGCAGCGAGCTCACGCCGGGGCCCGCATCCCGATCTGCAGCAGCGTCGGACCGGCCGGGGTCTCCACGAACGACACCCCGGCCGTGTCCGGCGCGGCCGCGGTCACCTCGTCGGTGACGACCTCGCGCACCGTCGCCGCGCCGCAGCCGGCCGCGGACAGCGCGACCCGCACGGTGCCGTCCGGGTCGATCCCCAGCAGTGCGACGTCGTCGGCGTGCGAGGACAGCTTGCGTGTGGCCGCGGTCATCGCGTGCTCGACCCGGGTGCGCACGTCCACCGGGTGCAGGTCGTGCAGCGCGAGCAGCCCGCCGACCAGCGGGTCGGCCGCGATCCGGTGCACGATCGCGTCGCCGGCACCGGCGCGCGCGATCGTCACCAGCTGCTCCAGCCCGGAGCCGTAGAACCGCATCAGCAGCCGCACCAGCTCCTCGCCACCCGCCCGGGCGGCCGGGTCGAGACCCTCCAGCACCTCCTCGATGCGTTCGGCGACCTGCGCGGGATCGAGTTGGTCGCCCATCAGATGACGTTGAGCGAGCCGGGCGAGTGCGTGACGTGCCGTTCCTGCCCGTTGCCCAGGTACATGTGCACGCCACACGGCAGGCAGGGGTCGAAGCTGCGCACCGCGCGCATGATGTCGATCCCCTTGAACTCCTCGCCCCGGTTCTCCTCGAAGATCGGCGTGTTCTGCACGGCGTCCTCGTAGGGGCCCGGCGTGCCGAACTCGTCGCGCACGCTGCCGTTCCACGGCGTCGGCGGGTACGGGTGGTAGTTCGCGATCTTCCCGTCCCGGATCACCATGTGGTGGCTCAGCACCCCGCGCACGGCCTCGGTGAACCCGCAGCTCACCGCCTCCTCGGGCACCGTGAACTTCTCCCACGTCTTCGAGTTGCCCCCACGTACTTCGGCGAGTGCCTTCTCGATGAAGTGCAGCGCGACGCCGGCGGCGTAGGCCTGGAAATAGGTCCGGGCCCGGTTGCGCTCGATCGCGTTCGACAGCGGGGCGCCCTTGGAGTCGACCGGCGGCCTCCACTCGAAGCTGACCTCGGGCTTGAGCGCGGTGCGCGGCAGGTTGATCTGCACGCTGTGCCCGGTGGCCTTGACGAACTCGGTGTCCACCAGCCCGGACAGCGCGGTGGCCCAGAGCCGGGCGAGCGGCCCGCCGCCGGTGTCGAGCGGCAGGAAGTCCTTGCCGTCGAACCAGCGCGGCGACATCGTCCAGGAGTACTTGTCGTCGAAGTCGCGCTTCTGCGGCGCCGGGATCGTGTGCTGGTTCCACGGGTGGCGCTGGTCCACCGGGTTGCCCAGCGGGTCGCGCTTGACGAAGACCTCCTGGTCCTGCCAGTCCCGGTAGAACGAGTGCCCGAGCAGGATCCGGATCCCGAGGTTGATCTCGACCAGGTCGTTGGTGACGAGCTTTCCGTCCACCACCACACCCGGGGTCACGAACATCTTGCGACCCCAGTTGGTCATGTTCTTGTAGTCGAAGTCGCAGTGCTCCGGGTCGTTGAGCGAACCCCAGCAGCCCAGCAGCACCCGCCGCCGTCCGACCTCCTCGTAGCCGGGCAGCGCGATGTACATGAAGTCGAACAGGTCGTCGTGCATCGGCACGACCTTCTTCATGAACTCCACGTAGCGCATCAGACGGGTGTAGTAGTCGGTGAACAGCTGGATCGTGGCGTGCGTGCCGACCCCGCCCGGATAGAGCGTGGAGGGGTGCACGTGGCGGCCCTCCATCAGGCAGAACATCTCCCGGGTGTAGCGGCTGACGTGCAGCGCCTCCCGGTAGAAGTCCCCGGTGAACGGGTTGAGCGCGCGCATGATGTCACCGACGGTCGTGTAGCCGTGTTCGGCCGCGTGCGGCGCCGCGGTGGAGTTCGCCATCTCCAGCACGCCGGGGTTGGTCTCCGCGATCATCTTCTCGCAGTAGTCCACCCCGACCAGGTTCTCCTGGAAGATGTTGTGGTCGAACATGTACTCGGCGGCCTCGCCCAGGTTGATGATCCACTCACCGAGGTGCGGCGGACGGACCCCGTAGGCCATGTTCTGGGTGTAGACCGAGCAGGTCGCGTGGTTGTCGCCGCAGATGCCGCAGATCCGGCTCGTGATGAAGTGGGCGTCGCGCGGGTCCTTGCCCTTCATGAAGATGGAGTAGCCGCGGAAGATCGACGACGTGGAGTGGCACTCGGCCACCGTCTTCTGCGAAAAGTCGATCTTCGTGTAGATCCCGAGGGACCCGACGATCCGGGTGATCGGGTCCCAGGCCATCTCGGTGAGACCGGCCTTGTCCGCGTCGGACGAGGAGTGCTTGGGCGCGGTGGTCGTCATGGGGTCCTCTCACCAGACCTTTTCGTATCCGGTGGCCAGTTCGCGGCCCTTGCGGCGCCACTTCGGCTCGGTGTCGAGCTTCTTCTCGGTGATCTTGCGCAGCCGGTTGATGACGCTGCCGTAGGCCTTGACGCTCACGCTGGAGACCAGCGACCCCGGCGGGGCGTCCATGAACGGCATGAACTTGTCCGGGAAGCCGGGCATGGTGCAGCCGATGCAGATGCCGCCGACGTTCGGGCACCCGCCGACGCCGTTGATCCAGCCGCGCTTGGGCACGTTGCACTTGACGACCGGGCCCCAGCAACCGAGCTTGACCAGGCATTCGGGCTGCCCGTACTCGGTGGCGAACTGGCCCTGCTCGTAGTACCCGCCCCGGTCGCACCCCTCGTGCACGGTGTTGCCGAACAACCAGGTCGGGCGTAGCGCCTCGTCCAGGGGGATCATCGGAGCCGCGCCGGTGGCCTGGTAGAGCAGGTAGAGGATCGTCTCGGACAGGTTGTCCGGATGCGTCGGGCAGCCCGGCACGCAGACGATCGGGATGCCGGCCTTGGACTTCCAGCTCCAGCCCAGGTAGTCCGGCACGCCCATGGCGCCGGTCGGGTTGCCGGCCATCGCGTGGATGCCGCCGTAGGTGGCACAGGTGCCGACGGCCAGCACCGCCAGCGCCTTGGGGGTCAGCCGGTCCAGCCACTCGCTGGTGGTGATCGGCTGGCCGGTCAGCGGGTCGTTGCCGAACCCGCACCAGTAGCCTTCCGGCTTGATCGCCTCGTTCGGGATCGACCCCTCGACGACGAGCACGAACGGCTCGAGCTCGCCGCGTTCGGCCCGGAAGAAGTTCTCCAGGAAGTCGTCGTTCGATCCGACCGGGCCGTTCTCGAAGTCGATCAGTGGCCAGTGCACGGCCACCTTCGGGAGTCCGGGCAGGGCGCCGAGGGCGATCTCCTCGATGCTGGGCTGGGTGGCCGCGGTGAGCGCGACGGAGTCCCCGTCGCAGCCCAGGCCCGCGTTGATCCAGAGGATGTGCACCGGGGCGTCTCCCGCCCCGTCCTGGTCGGAGCCGTTGCGTTCCGCGCTCGGTGCTGACATGAATGGCCCGCTTCGCGAGGTGTGGTGGGGATCACGTGGACTCACGTTGTAGCCATGTGGGCCGGTCGGTGTAAGTGGTTGCGACAGCTAGATGCGCGACGCTGGATGTCCATGACATCTACCGATCACAGGGGTGGGAACCGGGAGGCCAGCCTGGTACCGCCGGTCCCAGGACAGGTTGTCGCTGCCTCGTCGGAGCGGACGGGGCCACAGTGGGTCCATGACCACGACACGGACGCTCACCCTCGCCGACGACCTCACCGTGACCCGGATGGGCTTCGGCGCCATGCAGCTGGCCGGACCCGGTGTCTTCGGCCCGCCCCGCGACCGCGACGAGGCGGTCGCGGTGCTGCGCACGGCCGTGGAGCTCGGCGTCACCCATGTCGACACCAGCGACTTCTACGGCCCCTACGTCGTCAACGAGCTGATCCGCGAGGCGCTGCATCCCTACCCGGCGGACCTGCGGATCGTCACGAAGGTCGGTGCCCTCCGCGGCGACGACGGGTCGTGGAACCCGGCCCTGTCGCCGGAGGACCTGACCAAGGCCGTCCACGACAACCTCGACCACCTCGGGGTGGACACCCTCGACGTCGTCAACCTGCGGATCTTGGAGGACGGCACCGCCTCGCTCGCCGAGCCGTTCACCGCGCTGGCCGAGCTGCAGCGCGACGGTCTGATCCGGCACCTCGGCGTCAGCACCGTCTCCGACGCCCAGCTCACCGAGGCGCGGTCGATCGCCCCGGTGGTCTGCGTACAGAACCACTACAACCTCGTCCACCGCACCGACGACGATCTGGTCGACCGCTGCGCGCGCGAGGGGATCGCCTACGTCTCCTACTTCCCGCTCGGCGGGTTCAGCCCGGTCCAGTCCAGCGTGCTCGACGACGTCGCGGCGCGGGTCGGAGTGTCGTCGCAGCAGGTGGCGCTCGCCTGGCTGCTGCAGCGCTCGCCGACGACGCTGCTGATCCCGGGCACGTCCTCGGTCGCGCACCTGCGGGAGAACGTCGCCGCGGCGGACCTCGTGCTCGCACCGGAGATCGTGGCCGAGCTGGACGCCATCGCGGGCTGACCCACGCCGGCGGGCCGTGACGTGGCTCGCACCTGCCGCGACAGTCAATCCTGACTGTTTTGGTGTTACGGTCGCGGTGAGTCGACGGCGCTACCGGAGCGCCGAACCAGCCGTCGCGAAGGAGCGTGGGCCGTGCGAGACGCAGTCATCGTGGAAGCCGTGCGGAGCCCGGTGGGCAAGCGCAAGGGCGGACTCGCCGGGACGCACCCGGTGGATCTGTCCGCGCACGTACTGAAGTCCCTCGTCGAGCGGTCCGGGATCGACCCGGCCGAGATCGAGGACGTCATCTGGGGCTGTGTGTCCCAGGTGGGGGAGCAGACGTTCGACATCGCCCGGAACTCCGCGCTCGCCGCCGGGTTCCCGGAGACGGTGACCGGCGTGAGCGTGGACCGCCAGTGCGGGTCGAGCCAGCAGAGCGTGCACTTCGCCGCGGCCGGCCTGATCGCCGGGCAGTACGACGTCGCCGTCGCCGGTGGCGTCGAGTCCATGACCCGGGTGCCGATGGGCTCGGCGATCATGGACAAGGACCCGTTCGGCGAGGCGTTCATGGCCCGCTACGGCGCGTTCCCGAACCAGGGCGTGGGCGCGGAGATGATCGCCGAGAAGTGGGGCCACTCGCGCACCCAGCTCGACGAGTTCGCGCTGGCGTCGCATGCGAAGGCCGCCGCCGCGCAGGACGACGGCCGCTTCGACGGCCAGATCGCCCCGCTCGCCGGGGTGAGCGCCGACGAGGGCGTCCGCCGCGGCGGCACGCTCGAGGGCCTCGGTCAGCTCAAGACCGTGTTCAAGGATGCCGATCAGGGCGGCGTCATCCACGCCGGCAACTCCTCGCAGATCTCCGACGGCTCGGGCGCGCTGCTCATGATGACCAGCGAGAAGGCGAAGGCGCTCGGGCTCACCCCGATCGCGCGCATCCACACC
Source organism: Pseudonocardia sp. (assembly GCA_030451825.1). Classification (GTDB taxonomy): domain Bacteria; phylum Actinomycetota; class Actinomycetes; order Mycobacteriales; family Pseudonocardiaceae; genus Pseudonocardia. Next base: position 18,131 of record JAKDNL010000049.1, read on the forward strand.
GCGGTGCTCGCCGGTGCCGACCCGGTGATCATGCTGACCGCGCCGATCCCGGCCACCGAGAAGGCGCTGAAGCGCTCGGGCCTCTCGCTCGGCGACATCGGCGCGTTCGAGGTCAACGAGGCGTTCGCGCCCGTCCCGCTCGCGTGGCTGTCCGACATCGGCGCGGACGCGTCCGCGATGAACCCGAACGGCGGCGCGATCGCGCTCGGCCACCCGCTCGGCGGTTCCGGCGCCCGGATCATGACGACGCTCGTACACCACATGCGCGACAACGGCATCCGCTACGGCCTGCAGACCATGTGCGAGGGTGGCGGCCAAGCCAATGCCACCATCCTGGAGCTGCTCTGAGCGGCAGCGAGCTGCTCTGAGCGGCAGCGAGCTGCTCATGATCGGCGCAACCGGCACGGAGGCGACAGATCTGTCGCCTCCGCTCCGGTTCCGCTGATCTTCCCCCGCACCACGACCACGGAGGTAACCCTCACCCATGGACATCAACGGAGCCGTCGCGCTCGTCACCGGCGGCGCGTCCGGCCTGGGCCTGGCCACCACGGAGAAGCTCGTGGAGGCCGGCGCCAAGGTCGTCATCGTCGACCTGCCGTCCTCGGCCGGTGAGGCCGTGGCGGACAAGCTCGGCGATGCCGTCCGTTTCGCCCCGGCCGACGTGACCGACGAGGCCCAGATCTCGGCGGCGCTCGACGTCGCCGCCGAGCTGGGCACGCTGCGCGTCGCGGTGAACTGCGCCGGCATCGGCAACGCGCACAAGACCGTCGGCAAGAACGGCCCGTTCCCCCTCGAGGGGTTCCAGAAGGTCATCGGAGTCAACCTGGTCGGCACGTTCAACGTGATCCGGCTGGCCGCGGAGCGGATCTCGCAGTCCGACCCGGTCGAGGGCGAGCGCGGTGTCATCATCAACACCGCGTCGGTGGCGGCGTTCGAGGGCCAGATCGGTCAGGCGGCCTACTCCGCGTCCAAGGGCGGGATCGTCGGCATGACGCTGCCGATCGCCCGCGACCTGGCGAACATCGGCATCCGCGTGGTGACGATCGCACCGGGACTGTTCGAGACCCCGCTGCTCGGCGGGCTCCCGGACGACGTCAAGGAGTCGCTGGGCAAGCAGGTGCCGCACCCGTCGCGGCTCGGACGGCCCTCGGAGTACGGCCAGCTCGCGGCGCACATCGTCGCCAACCCGATGCTCAACGGCGAGACCATCCGTCTCGACGGCGCCATCCGCATGACGCCGCGGTAGGGAGGACGACCATGAAGCGCACGCTCTTCGAGTCCGACCACTCCGACTTCCGGGAGGCGTTCCGCGCCTTCGTGGAGAAGGAGATCGTCCCGCACCAGGAGCAGTGGGAGTCCGACAGCATCGTGCCGCGCGCGCTGTTCACCACGGCCGGGAAGTCGGGCTTCCTGGGGATCGACGTCCCCGAGGAGCACGGCGGCGGGGGAGTGAAGGACTTCCGGTTCAACGCCGTGATCTCCGAGGAGCTCATGCGCTCCGGGGCCGCGGCGGCCGGGCTCGGACTGACCCTGCACAACGACATCTGCCTGCCCTACTTCCTCGCGTACTGCAACTCCGAACAGTCGAAGCGCTGGCTGCCCGGCATCGTCTCCGGTGAGCTGATCACCGCGATCGCGATGACCGAGCCGGGGATCGGATCCGACCTGGCGTCGATGTCGACCACGGCGATCCGCGACGGCGACCATTACGTCGTCAACGGCGCGAAGACGTTCATCACGAACGGGATCAACGCCGACCTGGTGATCACCGCGGTGAAGACCGACCCGTCGCAGAAGCACAAGGGTATGAGCCTGCTCGTGCTCGAGCGCGGGATGGCGGGCTTCGAGCGCGGCCGCAACCTGGACAAGCTCGGCCAGCACGCGCAGGACACGGCCGAGCTCTCGTTCACCGACGTGAAGGTGCCGGTCGCGAACCTGCTGGGTCCGGACGAGGGCCAGGGCTTCACGCAGCTGGTCTCGAACCTGCCCCAGGAGCGCCTGTCGATCGCGGTCGCGGCCGTCGCCGCGGCGCGGACGGCGCTGGATCACACGCTGGCCTACGTCAAGGAGCGCAAGGCGTTCGGCAAGCCGATCGGCTCGTTCCAGAACTCCAAGTTCGTCCTGGCCGAACTGGACACCGAGATCGACATCGCCGAGCACTACACGGACGACTGCGTGCGTGCGCTGAACACGGGCGAGCTCACCGCGGTGGACGCGTCCAAGGCGAAGTACTGGTGCACCGAGCTGCAGGGCAAGGTCGTCGACCGCTGCCTGCAGCTGCACGGCGGGTACGGCTACATGAACGAGTACCCGATCGCGAAGGCCTACGCCGACGCGCGCATCACCCGGATCTACGGTGGCACCACCGAGATCATGAAGGAGGTGATCGGCCGGGGCCTCGGGCTCTGACCGATCTCCGATGGCGACGAACCATCTGCCGGTCTCCAGGACCCGGGCCCAGCGTTCCGAGGACAGCCGGGCCCGGATCCTGGACGCCGCCGTCGCCTGCCTGATCGACGGCGGCTACTCCGGCGCGACCACCCTGACGATCCAGGGCGCCGCCGGGGTGTCGCGCGGCCGTCTCCTGCACCACTTCCCGTCCCGGGACCGGCTGCTCGTCGCGGCGGCGCAGCACCTCGCCGTCAAGCGGGTGATCGACACCGAGGAACGCATCACCCGGCTGCTCGACGGAGGTCCGGTCCCGGTCGGCCCGGTTCCGATCACACAGTGGGAACGTGCCGACCGGGTGATCGAGCTGCTCTGGGAGAGCTTCTCCGAACCGCACTTCTGGGCCTCGGTCGAGCTGTGGACCGCCGCCCGCGCGAACAGCGAGATCGCCGAGGCGCTGCGGCCCGAGGAGCGCCGCCTCGGCGCGGCGATCCGGGCCTCGATGGCCCGCATGTTCGGCGACGAGCTCGCCGCGCGCCCGCGTTTCAAGCAACTGCGGGACCTGCTGCTGACGTCCATGCGCGGCACCGCCCTGACCTACACGTTCGACCCCCGCGACCCCGCCGGCGACTCGATGCTGGCGCAGTGGAAGGACCTGGCCCGGGTCCTGCTCGGGTGACACTGTTCATGTCACGCTACGTCAACACAACGTGACGAACACGACTCCGCACCGCCCTCACCAGGCCTGACGTCTGGGCCGTCCGGTCGATTCTGCTTCACCCTCTAGGCGGCACGCCCGTCGACATGATCCAGTTAGCCTGGCCTTATCAGAGGCATGCCGACCATGTGCCGGACCCGCCGGCGCCCGAGAGGATGACGATGGCGAACGCGAACCCCCGGCACGAATGCGAGGTCCTCGACGTGATCGGCGTCGGATTCGGACCGTCGAACCTCGGCCTGGCCATCGCGCTGCAGGAGCACAACGCCACCGCCGCCCCCGGCGACCGGATCACCGCCCGGTTCGTCGAGCGCCAGGAGAAGTTCGGCTGGCACCGCGGGATGCTGATCGAGGACGCGACGATGCAGGTCTCGTACCTCAAGGACCTGGTCACGTTGCGGAACCCGACCAGCCCGTTCACGTTCCTGTGCTATCTCAAGGAGCGCGAACGCCTCGTCGACTTCATCAACTACGGCAGCAACTTCCCGACCCGGCTGGAGTTCCACGACTACCTGGAGTGGGCGGCCGCCCAGTTCGCCGGGTCGGTCGACTACGGCGCCGAGGTCGAGGAGATCCTCCCGGTCCGGGGGGAGGACGGGAACGGAGCCGTCGAGCACGTCGATGTCGTCTATCGCCTCGGCGAGCAGACGGTCCGGCTGCGCGCCCGCAACGTCGTGCTGGCCACCGGCCTGACCCCTGCCCTGCCGCGCGGGATCACCGCGGGCGAGCGGGTCTGGCACAACAAGGACCTGATGCACCGCGCCCCGGAGCTGACCGGCAGCGCCGATTCTCGTTCCGCTGACGCTCCTCTCGGCGCGCCGAAGCGGATGGCGGTGATCGGCGCCGGGCAGAGTGCCGCGGAGACCGTCGACTACCTGCACCGGACGTTCCCGGACGCCGAGGTCTACGCCGTGTTCGCCCGCTACGGCTACAGCCCGGCCGACGACAGCTCGTTCGCCAACCGGATCTTCGACCCGTCCGCGGTGGATGACTTCTACACCGCTCCGGACGGGGTGAAGGAGATGATCCTGGGCTACCACGCGAACACGAACTACTCGGTCGTCGACCCGGGACTGATCGACGGTCTGTACCGAACGCACTACCACGAGCGGGTGGCCGGCCGGGAGCGCCTGAAGTTCTGCAACGTCTCCCGGGTCGCCGACGTCGTGGAGGTCGACGACCGGGTCGAGCTCGCCGTGGAGTCGCTGATCGACGGTGGGCGCGAGGTGATCACCGCCGACGTCGTCGTCTACGCGACCGGGTATCGGGCGAGCGACCCGCTGTGGCTGCTCGGCGGAGGGCTCTCGGAGGCCTGTGGCCGGGACGTGGCCGGGCGTCTGGACATCCGGCGGGACTACCGGGTCGGCACCGACTCGCTGGCCGACGGCACCCCGGTGACGGCCGGCATCTACCTGCAGGGCCCGACCGAGCACACCCACGGCATCTCCTCGACGCTGTTGTCCAACTTGGCCGTGCGCTCGGGGGAGATCGCCGGATCGATCGTCACCGGCGGGGCCTCCGGGTCGGGCCGCCCCGCCGGCGCGCCCGCAGCCCGCGGGACCGCCGCCACGCTGCCGGGTGTGGCGCGCACCGGCGGCTGAGTTCCGCACC
>JAKDNL010000514.1 GCA_030451825.1 Pseudonocardia sp.
ACACGCTGCGGAAGCTGCGGGGGCAGATCCCGCACATCGCGGCCCGCTATGACGCCGCGATCTCCGACGTCGCGATCGAGGCGGTGCAGGACGGGAAGGAAGGCGAGTACCTGCTGCGGGTCCAGACCCGGCCCCGGGCGGAGCACGGCGCCTCCTACGAGCCGCCGACAGCACGGCCGTCGCTGCGGGAGCCGTTCCAGATCGGGGTCCTCCCGGACCGGGTGACACCGCTGATGTGTGAGCTGTGGCGGAAGGGCTACGGCGGCGTCGACGGGTTGACGGCCGGGATGAAGGGTTACGGGAAGTCGAACTACTACCGGCGGATGGTGGTGCAGGCGGTCGCGGCCCGGGACGCGCTCCCCATCATCTGTGACTTGAAGCCTGGTTCCCCCGACTACCGGGATCTCGGGCCGCACGCGTTCGTGTACGCGACCACGGCGGCGCAGATCGACTTGGTGGTGCGGGTACTGCTGGTGCTGTGCCAGGTGCGGGGGGAGGCGCCCCGGCCGGACCGGAAGGTACTGCCGGTGTTCTTCGACGAGACCGCCCACTACTTCTCCCCGACGCCGCGGGAGCCGGTCCCGGACAGCGTGACGGACCCGGGGGAGCGGCGCCGGCAGACGCAGGCCGCGAAGAAGACCGCGGACCAGGCCGATGTTGATAGGCAGACGAACATGAACAAGTTGGTGGCGGTGTCGCGGGCGTTCGACATTGCGGTTCATGAGGCGACGCAGCGGGGGGAGGACAAGTACCTGGGCGGGTCCGCGATCCGCTCGAACCTGTTGGCGGGGCAGGTGTGCGGGTTCTTCTCCCCGAGGGACGCTGACAGCCATCTGTTGTCGGCGACGACGGATCACGGTTTCGACCTGGCGTCGCTTCCGCGGGGGGTGCCGGGGGAGTGTCTGATCTCGAATGGGCAGCACCCGGAGGTGACGCGGGGGACGCAGCACCACATCACCGACGACGCCGTCCAGGTCGTGTTGGACCGGTTCGGCCCGGATCAGGGGGATCTGCACGACGACGAGCTCGCCGCGTTGGGGCGGGAGTTCGGGCTGGCGTGGGGGAACCTGCGGGGCGCGAACCGGGGCCGGCCCGCCCCGGCCGTGGAGGTGGTCCCGGAGCAGCCGCCCGAGGTGGTGGGGCGGATGTCCCGGGCGGAGTCACAGCAGGCCGTGTGGGAGGCCCTCGCGGCGTGCCCTAAGCCGGTCATGGCGCGGGACGTGGCGGTCGCGGTGGGGAAGTCTGAGCAGATCGTGCGGGCCCGGCTGAACGAGCTGGTCGCGGACGGGCGCGCGGAGCGGGAGGGCCGCTCCCGCTGGATCAAGTACAACGCCATCCACAAGCCCGTCTAGGTTCGTTAGAGCCCGTGCTTATGGGCGTTAGGCCCCGGTCCTGTAGTCGTCAGGGCCGGGGCCTAGTTGCGTTCGAGGTGTCGTTAGCCGGTTGCGTAAGCGCACACGCGCGTACGCGCGCCCGCCTGCGCGTGTGTGGCGCGTGTCAGGCGCGCTGGTCCGTGATGGCGTGCTGCCGCTCGTCTCGCCGGGTGGGGCGCTGCTGGTGGGTGCCGGCTGCTGAGGAGCGGCGCCGTGCCTGGACGGCGGCCTGGTGCTGCCCGGTGCGGCGGGGCTGCTTCTGCTTGGTGGTCATGGCTGGGTCACCTCCGGTGTGTGTAGCTGTGTCGTGATGCTGGATATTCCCTGCGTATGTCCCCTTTACTTTACCGGGCTACCCGGTATAGTTAGCCGCATGACCACTAACACCACCCGCGAAGATGGAGACCCCCGATGGGCCCTTATCCCGTCCGGTTCCGCGTCCGGCCCCAGCTGGTCGCCGCCGCGCTCCCCGACTGCGCCTGCGGCCACCGGGCCGACCTTCACGGGCTGCTCGTGCAGCACGTCGGCGGGTCCGGGTGTTTCCGCGCCTGGTGGAAGGAGAACGCGCTCGGCTCCCTGAGCTTCGCCGGGGGCTGTGACTGCACGACGTACCGGCCGGTCGCGGAGCTACTTCCGCGCGCCGTCCTCGCTCAGCTACCGGGCGTGATCCTCACCCCGGCCCACGATGAAACGGAGAACAGGTCATGAACTGGATCGACACCCTGGAAGTGCTGTGCTGGTTCGTCGTCGTCGTCCTGTCTGTGCTGGCGTACGGCCGGTACGGACAGCTCACGGCGCAGCTGAACGGGCAGGCGGTGGAGCTGGAGTGTGTGCGCCGGCAGCTCGGGATCACCGACGAGGACGTGCGCGAGTACCACTGGCGGGAGCACCCGGACTGCCGCCCGGAGGGGGAGCTGTGAACCGCTGGTGGCCCGTGGCCGCCGGTGGCCTCGCGGCGGTGGGGGCGCTGCTCGGGGCGGCGACCGCGACCGATGTGCTCCGTCGCGCGGTCCGGGTCGAGGGCGAACGGATCGCGGACGCGGTCGACGCGAACACGGAGGCCGTCAACGAGCAGTCCCGGGACCTCTACGAAATCCTCCACGAGATCGGGCAGGACACCGCCGCGGTCCGGGATGCGCGGTGAGAGCCCGCATCTGCCCGGCGTGCGCGTCGGGCGCCGGTGTCGTGGCGCCCCGCCGTCGGCGGCTGGCTACCTGCCCGCGCTGCTACGTCGTCTGGGAGGACGGCCCGTGGTGGTTCCAGGTGTGGGACGGGGCCCGTCGGGTGGTGGACTCGTTCGGGCGCCACCTCCGGCCCCGGCAGTGAAGCCGCCCGATCTTTACAGGCCGCTCCGATATGGTGGCGGGGTGACTGTGAGGACGTACCGGGGCCGGGAGGTCGGGACCGCCGACGAGGCGGGGAAGCTGTGCGGCGTCGTCGCTGGCACGTACCAGTACTACGTGACCAGGCTGGGGGCCCCGGGGGCGATCCGGTGGCGGGACCCGGACACCGGCGCGAAGCTGTACGACCTCGGGAAGGTCGCGGAATGGCAGGCCACCCGTCCGGGCCGGGGTGCGCGGACGGATCTCCGGCGGAAGCAGCCCCGGACGCCGGAGCCAGAGTGAACGCCGCCGAGCAGCGCGCGGCGGACAAGGCGGCCATCGACGCCGGGGCGGCAGCGCTGCGGCACCGCACCAACCAGGACCGCTACGCCGGGCTGAGCCGGCCGGACGCGGCGTACGCGTTGGCGTCGGTACTGGACGCGCTCGGGCTGGCGCTGCGGGATGTCCCGGAGGACGTGCGGCGGTCCGCGGTGGCCGCCGCCCGGGAACTCGCCCGGGACTCGTAACCGCGGAGGTTATGAGTCCGGGACCGACCGCCCCGTTGTCACCGATCGTGACGGCGGGGCGTCCGTCTGCTGTGGACCGGTCGAGTACCAGATCGTGGGGCACTATCGGCGACCGGAGGGGACTGCAGCGGACCTCCCGACCCACCCCGACACCCCTTGTGACCTGCGGAAATGCCGAATCCCGGACGGTAGCGGACTCCGCTGGTGGGAGTGCCGCGACGGTCTCATAATCCGTCAGGTCGACCGGGCGGGCCGGAATTGCCCCACGATTATGTACCCGTTGACCTGCGCTTATCCGAAAGGTTCGCCACTGTGGACGGCGCGGAGGGGCTGTCGTTGGGGCAATCGAAGGGCAGGTTGGTCCGCGGGCCCATCCCGGCCATCCTCGAACGGATCTTGGTGAAGCGATCTCGCGCGAGGTGGGCGTAGCGCTCCGTGACCGTGACGGAGCTGTGCCCGAGGATGTCCTTCAACTCCTCCAGGGTCCCGCCGTTCTGCAGGAACCACGACGCGTAGGTGTGGCGGAGGTCGTGGATCGTGACCGGCTCGACGATGCGGGCCAGGCCGGGTTCCCACGCCCGTGTCAGCTCGGCGTCGCCCTCCCGCTGCCGGGCCTCCACCTCGGACCGGTACAGGGCGCCGCCGGGGGCGCGCCACCGCCAGCCGCCGACGACGGGCTCCCAGTGGTTCCGGCGGAAGCTGTCGTAGTCGACCGGGACCCCGCCCCGGCCGGGGACGACGAGGGAGGAGCCGCAGCGCTGCCCGAGCTTCCCCGGGTGCTCCACCCCGCACGTCGGGAGGGCCGGCGCCACCCGCAGGTTCTTCAGGTGCTCGGCGAGGACGCCGCCGGCCCAGTCGAGGATGGGGACGGAGCGGCGTTCGTGGGACTTGGGGGGCTTGTAGGCGCGGTTCTTCTGGTCCCACGCCATCGTGACGTCGAGGCGGGCGGCGTCGAGGTGGACCCGTTGCCGGTGGAGGGCGACCATCTCCCCCCACCGCAGGCCGGTACCGGCGAGGAGCCAGACGAGGGCGCGCCACGGCTCGTCCAAATAGTGCGCGATCCGTTCGGCCTCGTCGTGGGACAGGAACCGGTCATCGGCGGGGGGCCGGCCGGGGAGGCTGATCGAGACGCACGGGTTCGTGGCGACCCGCCCGGCGAGGTGCGCGGCCTTCATCGAGGACGACAGCAGGTGGTAGGCGGCCCGGACGGTCGACGCGGCGAGCCCTTGGCCTTCGAGGTCGCGTACCCAGCGTTGGACGCTGTCGCGGTCGATCTCGTCGAGGCGGGCGAGTTCCCAGCGGGGGATGACGTGCACGTTGAGGCGGGACTCGTCGCGGGTGCGGGTGGAGTCCTCGACGCGTCGGGCGGCCCACCAGGTGGGCGCCCACTGGCCCCAGGTGGCGCGGCCCGCTTTCGGGTCGTGGGCGCCGGGGCGCCGCTGGGTTTCCTCTTCGCGGCCGGCGACGCGTTTTGCCTCTGCGGCGGTGGGGTAGGTGCGGCCGGGGGTGGCGTTCTTCTTCCTGCCCCCGGCGCGGATCGTGGCCCGGTATCGGCCGGACGGTAGCTGTTCAGCCCACCCCATCGGCTCTCTCCTCCCCGTCGGCTGCCCGACGCGGCAGCGGGATCACGGCCGCGTCGGGCCCTTCCGTGGGCCAGAAGCGTTCCCTGATCTGCCGTGCCCCGTCGAGGACCGCTTTCCCGGCCTCGGCGGGGGTGGCGTCAGGTCGAAGGTAGACCTGGAATGCGTCAGCGTCGGTGACGGAGACGATGTTGCCGTGCATTGGGGCGAA
>JAKDNL010000515.1 GCA_030451825.1 Pseudonocardia sp.
ACCCCACTCGAACAGCCACCGGTCCACCGACGCGCCGCCGAGGAACCCGGCCACCGCGGGCGAGGCGCCCGCCGCGGGCCCGCCGAGCCCGGTCAGCTCCAGCACCGCGCTGTCGCCGATGTCGGGCGCGGCGTCGTCCGGGCCCATGCCGGCGTTGTAGAGCGCGTCGCCGACCGGCGGGGACGGAGCAAGGTGCCAGGTGTCGGAGCCGGCGAGCCGGATGCCGAAGTCGGTGCCGTTGCGGCTCATCGTCGTCACGATGCTCGATCCCCGCACCTGCCCGGCCCACGCCGTGAGTGAGCGCGCCCCGGCCATCGCGACGGTGAGGAAGAACAGGTGGTTGCCGGCCAGGAACCGGGCCACCTGCTCGCGCTCCGGGGAGGGCAGCGCGGCGAGCTGCGGCAGCCAGGTGCGGATCAGCAGGTTGGTGGTGGCCTGGGTGCGCATGTGCAGGTCGTCGCCCATCGCGACGCCCTGCTTGGCCAGGGCGAACACGTCCAGCGGGCCCGCCTCGTCGACGACCCGGCCCAGCGCGGGGCCGGCGACGTCGCGCAGGAACCGCAGCCGCTCGATCGCCGGGCCGGTCTCGCGGCCGAACCACGGCACCTCGCCCGGCCCCTGGTTGATCGGGGCGTAGGCGCGGGTGCCGCCCTGCGGGCAGTCGACGACCCACACCGGCGCCGAGGGCCCGATCGCGCTGGCCATCGGCACCACCATGTCGTGCGCGTTCGCGGGGGCCAGGGTGACCGACCCGTCGGCCAGCGCCCGCCCGGCCTCGGCCACGTCGGACGCCCAGCCCTCGGCCACGACCGCGGCACGCATCGAGCGGCGCAGCGGGTCGCACACCCGCTCCCACCCGATCTCGGGCCCGCAGTGCAGCAGCGTGCGCTCGCCGAGCGCGGGCCGCACCTCGGCGACCCGGGAGACCCCGGGCAGCGTGGGTACGCCCTCGTCGAGGCGGCGGACCACCTCGGCGTTCGCGGCGTCGATGTCCGCCGCGCGCGGGCCGAACACCCGCGCCAGCGCCGCGACGAGGCCCGGGTCGCCGCCCGCGGGGGGTGACCAGTCCACCTGCTGCACCGGCCGGCCCTGGTCACGCACGGAGTCGGCGAACATCGGCAGCCCGACGTTGACGACGGCGACGTCGGTGGGGAGCGTCAGCACGGGTCCTCCTTGAGCACGGCGCGGGCGGTGTCGAGCAGGGCGTCCTCGACGCGGTCGAAACCGGCGGTGCGGGCGGCGGCCTCGGCGTCCAGCCCGTCGAGCCGGGTGCGCAGCGACGCGATCATCGACGCGAGCGCGTCGGGCGCGGCGCCGCCCTGAGCCGCCCGCGACAGCACGATCCGCCACGGGTCCAGCACCTCGGACAGGTCGGCCCCGGCCAGGCCCCAGCTCTGGCCGGTGTGCTCCCGGGCGGCCTCGTCGATCATCTCGCCGGTGATCCCGCCGCCGGGGATGCCCGCCCGGCTGGCCGTGCGGACCGTGCGGCCGACCACGACATAGGCGGTGCGGTAGTCGACGCCGACCCGCTGCACCAGGTGCTCGGCCAGGTCGGTGGCCTGGGTGTAGCCCCGCGCCAGCTCCTCGGCCATCCGGTCGGCGTTGACGCGCAGCGTGCGCACCACCCCGGTGAACAGCCGCGTGATCCGCAACGTCAGGTCCAGCGCCCGGGGCACCTCGCCGTAGGCGAAGATCAGGTTGTCGCTGCGCGCCGAGGGGCTCTTCGTCACCGCGAGGAAGCCCGACAGCCGCCCGATGATCACCCCCGACGCGCCGCGGACGATCGCCAGCGCGTAGGGGTTGCGCTTGTTCGGCATGAGGACCGAGCTGCGGGTGAAGGAGTCCTCGAGGTCGACGAAGTCGAACTCGCTGGAGGAGAAGATCTCCAGGTCCTCGGCCAGCTTGGAGAAGTTCGACAGCAGGCTCGACGACGTGGCCAGCACATGGATCAGGCCGTCGACCTGCCACATCGCGTCCCGGGTGTGCTCGATCACACCCTCGAAGCCCAGCGAGGCCGCGATGAAGCTGCGGTCCTCCAGCAACCGCGTGCCGTTGACGCAGCCCGCGCCGCCGGGTGAGCAGTCGACCCAGTCCAGCTCGTCGAGCAGGCGCCGCGCGTCGCGGACACAGGAGTAGACGAACGAGAGCAGGTAATGCCCGAACGTCGAGGGCTGGGCCTGCTGCAGGTAGGTCTGATCCGGCAGCAGGGTGCGGGTGTGCTCCTCGGCGCGGTCACACGCCACGCGGGCGAACGCCACGGCCTCGGTGACCAGCTCGGCGAGCTGGCGGCGCAGATGCAGCCGCAGCGCGATCCGGGTGGCCTCACGGCGCGGGCGCCCGGCATGCAGCCAACCCGCGGCGTCACCGATCCGCCCGACGAAGTAGTGCTCGCGCGAGTTGTAGGCCTCGCCGAGCTCCGGATCGTAGGGGAAGTCCTCGGCCGCGATCTCGTGGACGTCGAGCAGCAGGGCCAGCAGCACCCGCTCGGCATCGGGCGCGACGATGCCGCGGCGGGCGAGGTCGAGCACGTGGGAGATGTCGGCCAGGTTGAGCCCGCGGTGCAGGAACGGGGCGTCGGCGTTCTCCAGCACGAACCCGGACTCCACCAGCTCGGGGGCCGGGCCGCCCTGCGGCGGGCCGCCCTCGCGGGTGCGGCGGGGGACGCTCACGCCGGACCCGCCCCGGCCGCGTCCTGCGGCCGGGCGGCGGCGGTGTCCGAGCGCAGGCCCAGGCGCAGCGTCTCCACCGAGAGCACCTCGCCCAACGCCACGTTGCCCAGGTTGACCTCCGGGCCGAAGCGGCGGATGAACCAGGCCTGCTGGGAGGACCGCGGCGCCTCGAACACCACCCGCTCCACGCCCACCGCCGCGGCCACGGCCTCCACGACGTCGGGCCGGACCCGCCCGTTGGCGTCGAACGTGCCGACGGTGCCGCTCTGCCGGCCCTCCGTCACGACCAGGCTCGCCCCCGCGTCGAGGTCGGAACGCGCCTCGACCGGCCAGGTGCGGGCGGCGAGCTGCTCCCCCGGCGACTTCGCGCCCACCTCGGCGAGCACCGTGAACCGGCCCACGGCCGAGCCGATCAGCGCGCGCTTCTCCGCCACCGTCATCTCGACGGTGCCGCGCGACACCTCGACCATCGCGAAGCCCGCGCCGTACGCCCAGGCCAGGCACTCCCGCGCCCGGCCCTGCGCGAACGCGATCTCCAGCAGCGTGCCGCCGAGACACGCCGGGATACCCTCGGCCGCCAGCAGCGCCAGCTTGGCGTCGAGCGCGGCATCGACGTAGGCGGTGCCCCAGCCGACCTTCCAGATGTCGAGGTGCGGCGCGGCCGAGGACAGCAGGTCGGCGGCGGCGCCCGGCGGTATCCCGGGGTCGAGGACGTGCGTCAGGCCGACCGCGCGGGGCTTGGCCGCTCGCGCGGGGAGATCCAGGAAGGACGGGTCGACCACGGCTCGATGATAGGTTAGTGGAGAAACATCTACTATAGGAGACGTGCCACGTACCGATCAGGACTCGCTCGACGCCCTCGTCACCGTGCTCCGCTCGCACCCCGGGATGCGCGGCAAGGCCGCGATCGGGCTGGTGTCCGAGGTGCTCGGCGGCAGCGCCTGGTTGAACGGCGACTGGCTGGGCGGCCCGGGCGACGACGGCGCGGTCATCGAGGCGTTCGGCGGGCCCGTCGTGGCCTGCGGGGAGGCGATGTGGCCGCCGTTCGTGCGGGCCGACCCGTTCGGCGCCGGGTTCGCCGCCGTGCTCACCAACATCAACGACCTCGCGGCGATGGGCGCGGTGCCGCTCGGGATCGTGGACACGATCGTCGCGGACACCGCGACGGCGCGGCGGGTGCTGGAAGGGATCCGGCGGGCGTGCGAGCTATTCCGGGTGCCGGTGATCGGCGGGCACCTCACCGAGCACGACGGGGAGCCCGCGGTGTCCGCGTTCGGCGTCGGCGCCGCCACCCACCCGCTGTCGGTGACCCGCATGGCCGTCGGTCAGAAACTGGTGGTCGCCTACGCGCTCGACGGCAGCATGCGGCCGGACTTCCCGTTCTTCCCGGCCTTCGACGCCCGCGGCGAGCGCTGCGCCGGCGACGTGCGGCTGCTCGCCGAGGTGGCGGCCACCGGGGCCTGCGTGGCCGCGAAGGACATCAGCATGGCCGGGTTCGCCGGCTCGCTGGCGATGCTGCTGGAACAGGGCCGGTTCGGCGTCACCGTCGACCTCGCCACCCTGCCGGTGCCGCCCGGCGTGGACCTGACCGCCTGGCTCACCTGCTTCCCCAGCTTCGGGTTCCTGCTCTGCGCCCCACCCGGCCGCGAGGACGAGCTCGTGGCCGCGTTCACCGCCCGCGGGCTGCGCGCGGCCATACTCGGCACCCTCGACGACTCCGGGCACCTCGACCTGGCCCTCGGCACCGCGACCGCCACGGTGTTCGACATCGGCACCGAGCCGGTGACCGGGCTGGCCCGATGACCGTGACCGCGACCGGCTACGCGGCGAGCCGCACCGGGACCGCCCCGCGCGCCGCGATGTCGGCGGCGAGGGAGAAGATCCGCTCGGCGCGCCCGGCATCGACCCACAGATGCGTGGCCGCGAACGCGACCCACTGCTCCGGACCCACCAGCGGCTCCTCGGCGTACTCCAGCTCCCCCCACGTGACGGCCAGCTCCATCAGCTCCAGCACCTCGTCGACGTCGTACTCCACGGTGAGCAGTCGGTCGTGGTGCGCGCGCAGGGCGGGATCGATCGCGCATCCGCCGGTGCAGGCGGCTCGGGTCGCGGTCACACCGGCACACGTCATGATCGTCATGAGCAGCTCCGCGGGTGGATCGGGCTCCGGCTGGGCCGGTCGGACGAGTGGTCACGCCCCCGGTTGTTCATTGCAGGTTGTTGCCGGTCGCTCCCCCGGAGGTTCGTATGACCGATCGCTTCGAGGCGACCAGCGCGGTGATGTCGACGAGCCGGTTGGAGTAGCCCCACTCGTTGTCGTACCAGCCGACGA
>JAKDNL010000050.1 GCA_030451825.1 Pseudonocardia sp.
GCGCCGACCGAGGGAGCCCGGCGATGACGGCGACGTTCGTGGGCATGCCCGCCTTCCCCACCGCCGCGAAGGCCGCGATCGCCGACACCCAGCTGCGCCGCAACCTCGCGCACGCCACCGGCACGATCCGCATCAAGCGGGCCGGCGTCGTCGACGAGGTGGACGACTGGGAGGAGCTGCGCCTGGCCGGTGCCGCGATCAAGGACCGGGTGCTGCGGCACCTGCCCTACTACCTGGAGCAGCTGGAGGCGTCGCTGCAGGCCGCGGGCGCGACCGTGCACTGGGCCGGCGACGCCGCGGAGGCCAACGCGATCGTCGTCGACATCGCCCGCCGGCACGAGGCGCGCGAGGTCGTCAAGGTCAAGTCGATGGCCACCCAGGAGATCGGCCTGAACGAGGCCCTGCAGGCCGCCGGGATCGACGCCTGGGAGACCGACCTGGCCGAGCTGATCGTCCAGCTCGGCGACGACCTGCCCAGCCACATCCTGGTCCCGGCCATCCACCGCAACCGCGCGGAGATCCGCGAGATCTTCCTGCGCGAGATGGGCAAGGCCGGCCGGGCCGCACCCGACGGGCTCACCGACGACCCACCGGAGCTGGCCGCGGCGGCGCGGGCGCACCTACGGGAGAAGTTCCTGCGCGCCAAGGTTGCCGTGTCCGGCGCGAACTTCGCCGTCGCCGAGACCGGCACGCTGACCGTCGTCGAGAGCGAGGGCAACGGGCGGATGTGCCTGACCCTGCCGGAGGTGCTGGTCTCGGTGGTCGGCATCGAGAAGGTCCTGCCGACCTGGGACGACCTGGAGGTCTTCCTGCAGCTGCTCCCCCGCTCCTCGACCGGCGAGCGGATGAACCCCTACACCTCCACCTGGACCGGGGTCACCCCCGGCGACGGGCCCCAGGAGGTGCACGTGGTGCTGCTGGACAACGGCCGCACGAACGTCCTCGCCGACGAGGTGGGCCGTCAGGCGCTGCGCTGCATCCGCTGCTCGGCCTGCCTGAACGTGTGCCCGGTCTACGAGCGCACCGGCGGGCACGCCTACGGCTCGGTCTACCCCGGCCCGATCGGCGCGATCCTGACCCCGATGCTGCGCGGGGTCGGGCACGACAAGCAGACCGACTCGCTGCCGTATGCCTCCAGCCTGTGCGGGGCGTGCTTCGAGGTCTGCCCGGTCCGGATCGACATCCCGGAGGTGCTGGTGCACCTGCGCTCCGAGGTCGTCGACGCGCACAAGCAGGCACGGGGGCTGCCCTCGGTGCAGGACATGGCGATGAAGGCGGCGTCCTGGACGCTGTCGTCCTCCGGGCGGATCTCCGCGGCGGAGAAGGTCTCCGGTCTGGGCGCTCGTCTGGTGAACCGGCTAGGCGGCCACGCCGCCCCCGGCGGGGCGCCGATGCTGGGCGCGCTGCCCGGCCCGGCGTCGGCGTGGGCCGGGGCGCGCGACGTCCCGGTGCCGGCCGAGGAGTCGTTCCGGGCATGGTGGGCGCGAACCGACGGCGGACGTTCCGAGACCGACGGCGCGCCGGCCCTGGAGAGCCGACACGACGGCGACCGGCCCGGCGGCTCCGGCAAGGAGGGCTACCGATGAGCGCGCGCGAGGAGATCCTGGGCCGGTCACGGCGGGCGCTGGGCGATGTGACGGTGACCGATCCCGCCGCCGACGTCCCGATCACCCGCCCGGCCCCGGCGAGCGGACCGGCTACCGCGGCCCAGGTGGACCTGTTCGCCGAGCGGGTCGCCGACTACCGGGCCACCGTCGAGCGGCCGACCGTGCTCACCGCAGCCGACGCGGTCCTCCACGCGGTACTCGGAGAGGACGGGAGCACCCGCCGGATCCTGGTCCCGCCCGGCTTCCCGGACGCGCTGCTACCCGCCGACGACCGGATCGAGATCGTCCGGGACGGCCCGGACGTGCCGATATCCGAGCTGGACCGCTGCCACGGGGTGTTGTCCACGGCCTCGGTCGGGATCGCCGAGACCGGCACGATCGTGCTCGACCACGGGAAGGGACAGGGCAGGCGCGCCGCCACCCTGGTGCCGGACCTGCACGTGTGCGTGGTCCGGCACGATCAGGTCGTGGCCGGTGTCCCGGAGGCGGTCGCCGCGCTGGACCCCCGGTGTCCGCAGACCTGGATCAGCGGCCCGAGCGCCACCAGCGACATCGAACTGGACCGGGTCGAGGGCGTGCACGGGCCCCGCACGCTGCACGTCCTGCTCGTAGGCCCGGCCGACCGACTCTTATGATCGCCGGAGAGTTCCGACCGTCTCGCGCAGCCACCGGTGCGCCGGGTCGGCGTCGAGGCGGGCCGGGCATCGTCGGTCGCGGCACCCCGCCCCGCGTCGGCGCGGACGAACTCGGCCGCGACGCCGTCCCGTGCCGCGCGTTCCCGGGCCGCGGTGATCATCGGTTCGGAGATGTCGGCGCCGAGGCAGTGGCCGCCGGCCGGGCCGGGCCGCCGGGCGACGGCGAGCGTCGTCGCGCCGGTGCCGCAGCCGACGTCGAGCACGCTGTGCGCCGGTCCGTCGCAGACCTCGTCGGCGAGCAGGTACCGGAACCCCGCCGCCGCGTTCCGGTCCTCGTCGGACCCGTCCGGGCGCCGCCTAGGATCGGGCGCATGAGAGGCGGGCTCCACGATGGCTGACGCGGGGGACGTCCGGCGGGTCGCGCTGGCCCTGGACGGGGTCGAGGAGATCGACACCGCGGGTTCTCGCTCCGCAGGCTCGCTCGGTGCGGATTCTCGCTCCGCAGGCTCGGTCGGTCCGGATTCTCGCTCCGCAGGCTCGCTCGGTGCCGGGTTCGACTTCCGGGTGAACGGGCGCGGGTTCGTCTGGTCCTACCCCGAGCGAGTCCCCGGGAAGCGCCGGGTGCTGCGCAGCGACATCGCCGTGCTCTACATCGGAGACGAGGCCGAGCGGCAGGCGCTGCTACTCGGCGAACCGGACCTGTTCTTCTCCACCCCGTCCTACGAGCGGATGCCGCTGGTGATGGTGCGCCTGGACAAGGTGGACGTCGACCGCCTCACCGAACTGGTCACCGACGCCTGGCACATGCGCGCCCACGGGTGACGTGATCGCACCCGTCCCGAAGGATCGCCACCGCCACGGTCGCGACCTGCTCGGCGACCCGGTCGGCCGGGTGCCGGGGCAGCACGATGTGGCTGACGGTCAGGCGGGTCGCCGTCTCGGCGGCCAGCACGACCGCGTCCGGGTCCAGGGCCGGGAAGGTCCGGCGCAGGTAGGCGACGCTGCGGTCGGTGGCGGCGGCGACGATCGGCCCGGACTCGGCGCCGAACAGCTCCGGGGCCGCACCGTCTCCCGTCAGCAACGTCTTGACCAGCGGATTCGCCGACGCCTCGGTGAGCGCGGCCCCCACGGCTGCTACCCAGGCGGCGTGCAGGTCCTCCTCGGTGGCGAGTGCGGCCTCGATCCGGTCCAGGAAGCGGTCGGTGGAGCGCAGGACGAGCGCCGCGGCCACGCCGCTGCGGTCGCCGAACTCGCTGTAGAGCGTCTGGCGGCTGACCCCGACCCGACCGGCCAGCTCGCGCATCGACAGCGCTCGCGGCCCGGCACCGAGCACCAGCTCCTCGGCGATGTCGAGGGCGTCGGAACGCAGCAGCTCCCGGCTGCGCTGGGCCATCGATCGTCGCTCCACCATCCGCCCATCCTCGACGCACCGGGAATCGACGTCAACGATCTGGACACTGAACCTACAGGTGTCTAGCGTTCGGGTCAGTTGTCGCCGTCTGTCGAAGGAGAGGGACCGTGACCGTCATCGAACGCGCAGGACCCGCCCGGTTGCTGCGAACCGCTCGCGAGCGCTGGTCGTCCGTGCTCACCCTGCCCGCTCCGGACCGGCTGGACGCCGCGCTGCTGGCCCGCGGCGTCGACGGGCGGCACCCGGAGCCGTTCTCCGCGGTCCCCGACGGGCTGCGCCCGGTCCCCGGCGACGCCGGGCCGCCGCTGCTCGGGCATGCACTGAGCTACGCCCGGTTCGGCAGCAGGTTCACCCGCGCCCGCTCGGAGAAGCTGGGCCCGTTGTGGTGGATGCGCACCCCGGGCGGGCGCGCGATCGTGGTCACCGGGCCGTCGGCCACCCGCGAGGTGCTGACCAACCGGGACAAGGCGTTCTCCCAGGAAGGGTGGCGGGCGACGATCGACCGGTTCTTCCACCGCGGCCTGATGCTGCTCGACTTCAACGAGCACCGGGCGCATCGGCGGATCATGCAGGAGGCGTTCACCGCTCCCCGGATCGAGACCTACGTCGGCGAAGCGGTACCGGTCGTCCGGGAGGTGCTCCCGACCTGGCCGAGCCGGATGCGCCTCTACCCGGCCCTGAAGAGCCTCACCCTGGACGTCGCCCAGAAGGTCTTCATGGGTGCGCGCAGCGGCCCCGAGGCCGACGCCGTCAACCGGGCGTTCGTGGACTGCGTGCGCGGAGGCAACGCGTTCGTCCGCTCGGACCTGCCCGGCACCCGGTTCCGCAAGGGGCTGCGCGGGCGAGCGTATCTGGAGCGCTGGTTCCGGGACAACATCGCGGCCAAGCGCGCCGGCGACGGCGACGACCTGTTCAGCGCGCTGTGCCACGCCGTCGACGACGACGGCGAGCGGTTCTCCGACGACGACGTCGTGAACCACATGATCTTCCTGATGATGGCCGCGCACGACACGTCGACGATCACCTCGGCGTCCGCAGCCTACCACCTGGGCCGAAACCCGGAGTGGCAGGAGCGCTGCCGCGCCGAGTCCGACGCGCTGGCCGAGTCCCTCGGCGGGGCCGCCCCCGACGTCGCCGCGCTGCGCTCGCTGACCGGCCTGGACCTGGTGATCAAGGAGGCGCTCCGGCTGGATGCCCCGGTGCCGGTCGTGATGCGCACCGCGGTCCGCGACACCCAGGTCGCCGGGCACCACGTGCCCGGTGGGTCACGGGTCGTCGTCGCGCCCGCGGTGAACCACTACGACCCGGAGTGCTGGAGCGACCCGGACCGCTTCGACCCGGAGCGGTTCGGGCCGGACCGGCGCGAGGACCGCTCCGACCGGGACGCGTGGGTGCCCTTCGGCGGCGGGGTGCACAAGTGCATCGGGTTGGCATTCGGGACCCTGGAGGTCACCGCGATCCTGCACGAGATGCTGCGCACCTACCGCTGGGACGTCGAACCCGGCTACCGGCTGCGCTGGGACAACACGTCGCTGCCGGTGCCGGTCGGCGGCATCCCGGTGCGCCTGCACCGACGCTGAGCAGCCCGGGCCTCATGATCGGCGCAACTGGCACCGACGCGACAGGAATGACGCCCTTCTGCCAGTTGCGCCGATCTTGGGGCGTCACTCGGTGGGCGACCACTGTCCGCGGGCGATCCGGCCGGACAGGCCGAGCAGGCCTACCGCGTGCTCGTGCAGTTTCTCGCCCACCTCGGCCGGGGCCTGCCCGGCCGCGGCGCGGGCCTGGGTGCCCTCCAGGACGATGCCCATCTTGAACCCGGCCAGCGCGGTGTACCAGTCGATCCGGGACGGGTCCCGCCCGCCGGCATCGGCGTAGGCCGCGACGAGCTCGGCGCGGGTCGGCAGCCCACCGAGCGCCGACAGTGCGGGCCCGGCACTCATCCCGACCGGCTCGGCCGGCCAGGTGACCATCAGCCAGCCCAGGTCCAGCAGCGGGTCGCCGACCGTGCACATCTCCCAGTCGATGATCGCCGCGACCCGGGGCTCGGTGCGGTGCAGCATCACGTTGTTCAGGTGCAGGTCGCCGTGCACCACCCCCGGTGCGGCGTCCGGCGGGCGGTGGCGCTCGAGCCAGTCCGCGACCAGGTCGACGTCGTCCAGCGTTCCCGACCGGTATCCCTCGATCCCGTCGTAGCTCGCGAGGTGCTTGCGCCACTGCGGAACCTGGCGTGCCAGGAAGCTGCCCGGGCGCTGCAGCTCGCCCATCCCGATCGCGTGCGGGTCCAGGGTGCCCAGCCGCGCCGCCGCCCGCGCGACGTCCAGCGCACCGTCGTGGCGCAGCCGCTCCGAGGCCTGCTGCTCCGGGCTGGTCGCCTCTCCCGGGTTCAGCCCGTCGACGTCGGTCATCAGGTAGAACACGACGCCGAGCACGGACGTGTCGGTGCAGCCGGCGACGAGCTCGGGGTGCGGCACCCCGGAGCCGGCCAGCGCCCCGAGGACGGTGATCTCGCGGGCGATCGTTCGGTCGGAGTTCGGGCGCGGGTGCGCCGGCGGACGGCGCAGCACCAGCCGCCGCCCGTCCACGACCACCCGCAGTACGACGTTCTGGGTACCGCCGGCCAGCGGGGTCACCTCGGTGATCTCGCCGTCCATCCCCCGGGTGCGCATCCAGGCCGCGAGGGCCTCGGTGTCGACGAGCTCGGTCACGTCGACCACGCGAGGCCTCCGTCGATCTTGATGGTGGACCCGGTCGTGTACGACGCGGACGCCCCGGTCAGGTACAGCACCGCGCCGACGATCTCGTCGGCCTCCCCGAGCCGGCGCAGCGGGATGGTGCCGTCCTCGAAGCGCTCGAGCACCTCGGGTGGCCAGTTCGTGGCGATGTCGGTGCGGAACGGTCCGGGCATGACCGTGTTGACCCGGACCGTCGGGGCGTAGGCGCGGGCCAGGCCGACGGTCAGCGCGTTGAGGCCGGCCTTGGCGGTGGCGTAGGGCAGCTCGACCGGGCTCGGTTCGACGGCGGCGATGCTGGAGACGTTGACGATCGACCCGCCGTCCCCGTCGGCCATCAGCTTCCCGACCCGCGCCCCGAGCCGGAACGCCCCGCGCAGGTTCACGGCGATCACCTTGTCGAACAGCTCCTCGGTGACCTCGTCGAGCGACGGGTAGAGCGGCGACATCCCGGCGTTGTTGACCAGCACGTCGATCCGGCCGAACTCGTCGAGCACGCGGTCCACCAGCGCGTCGCAGTCCGCCCAGCGACCGACGTGCGCGCCGACGCCCAGCGCGGTGGCGCCGAACTCGTCGCGCAGCTGCGCGGCCAGCTCCTCGCAGGCCGGGGCCTTGCGGCTGGCGACGACCACCCGGTCACCCTGCGCCGCGAACGCGCGGCACATCTCCCTGCCCATCCCCCGGCTGCCGCCGGTGACCACGACGACCCGACCATCGCTGCTCTGCGTCACCCGATCACCCTGCCACGGCGGGCTCGCGGCGACCCAGGGATGCCCCTGGAGATCATGAGGTACGGGTCAGGAATCCTTGGCCGGACCCCAGTTCCAGTCCTCGTCCTCCTTGTCCTGGGCATCGGTCCGGGCGTGCGCGATCTCCAGCGCCCGGGCCGCGGTCTCCTTGTCCGGGTATGGGCCCATCCGGTCCGCGGCCCGGCAGCCCTCGAGGGGTTCGACCGTCTTGTGCACGAAGCAGTAGAACCATTGCTCATCGCTCATGTGTGAAGGGTGTCAGCTCCGCGGTGGGTCCGCCGGGAGCGACGCGAGCGGGGCCACGGCGTTGCCGGCGTGGCAGGGTGTCGGCATGGCGCTGGTGCTCGGAGTGGACTCCTCCACACAGTCCTGCAAGGTCGTCGTCCGCGACGCCGAGTCCGGGGAGCTGGTCCGCTCCGGGCGGGCCTCGCACCCGGACGGCACCGAGATCGCCCCGGCGCAGTGGTGGACGGCGCTGCAGACCGCCCTGGCCGACGCCGGTGGCCTGGACGGGGTCGAGGCGGTGTCGGTCGGCGGGCAGCAGCACGGCATGGTCTGCCTCGACGAGCGCGGCGAGGTGGTCCGCCCGGCGCTGCTGTGGAACGACACCCGCTCCGCGCGGGCCGCGGCGGACCTGGTCGACGAGCTGGGCGCGGACCGCTGGGCGGAGCTGACCGGCGTGGTCCCGGTCGCCTCGTTCACGGTCTCGAAGCTGCGCTGGCTGGCCCAGAACGAGCCCGGCAACGTCGACCGGACCGCGGCGGTGTGCCTGCCGCACGACTGGCTGACCTGGAAGCTGCGCGGCGGAGCGGGCACCGACGGCGGCCTGGACGCCCTGGTCACCGACCGCTCGGACGCCTCCGGCACCGGCTACTTCGACGGCAGCACCGGCGACTACCGCCCGGAGCTGCTTTCCCGCGCGCTGGGCCGCGAGGTCGCGCTCCCCCGCGTGCTCGGGCCGGCCGAGTCCGTCGACGGGCCGGGGTTCCGGCTCGGCGCCGGGGCCGGGGACAACGCCGCGGCCGGGTTGGGTGTCGGCGCGGGCGACGACGTCGTCGTCTCGCTGGGTACCTCGGGCACCGTGTTCGCCCGCGCGGAGCGGCAGGCCCGCGACGCGTCCGGGATCGTCGCCGGGTTCTCCGACGCGACCGGCGCGTTCCTGCCGCTGGTCTGCACGCTCAACGCCGCACGCGTGCTGGACGCCGCCGCGCGGCTGCTCGGTGTCGATCTGGACGAGCTGTCCCGGCTCGCGCTGGCCGCGAAGCCCGGGGCGGACGGGCTGACCGTCGTCCCGTACCTGGAGGGCGAGCGGACCCCGAACCTGCCGGACGCGACCGGCGCCGTGCACGGCATGTCGCTGGCCAACGCGACGCGGGAGAACCTGGCCCGCGCCGCCGTCGAGGGGATGCTGTGCGGGCAGCGGGTCGGGGCCGACGCGCTGGCCGGGCAGGGCGTGTCGGTGACGGGCGTGCGGCTGGTCGGCGGTGCGGCGGGCTCCGAGGCGGTGCGCACGATCGCGCCGTCGGTGTTCGGGGTGCCGGTGACCGTGCCGGAGCCGGGTGAGTACGTCGCCGACGGCGCCGCCCGCCAGGCCGCGTGGACGTTGCGCGGCGGCGACACCCCGCCGGAGTGGAGCCCGTCCGGTGCCCCGGCCCGGTTCGACGGCGACGAGACGCCGGGCCTGTGGGACCGCTACCGCGAGGCGGCCGACCTGCACCTGTCCCGCCGGTAGAGTCCGCGCACGTGACGCCCGAGAACGACTCACGGCACAAGCCGCTTCTCGTCCTGGGCAAGATCACCGACATCCTGGACGCGTTCACCCTCGCCCGGCCGGTGCTCTCGCTCGGCGAGCTCCAGCACGCCACCGGCATCCCGACCTCGACCGTGCAGCGGCTGGTGTCGAACATGGTCGCCGAGGGGCTGCTGGACCGGGTCGGCGACCGGTTCCGGGTCGGGGTCCGGATGGCCTACTGGGCCGGGGCGGCCGCGCGCGGCGTCGACGTCCTGGAGCTGGCCGCGCCCGTGCTGCGCGAGATCCGCGACGCCACCGGTGAGACGGCCGCGTTCTTCCGTGCCGAGCACGGCTACCGGGTGTGCGTCGCGGTCGCGGAGACCCGGCACGCGCTGCGCCGCGAGATGCACGTCGGCAAGATCGTCCCGCTGCACGCCGGATCGGCCGGGCGGGTGCTGCTGGCCTGGGACGACGAGCTGGCCGAGCAGGTGCTCACCGGCCCGCTGGAGACCCTGACCGACTACACCGTGACCACTCCGGACGTGCTGCGCGAGCTCGTCGGACAGACCCGCCGGGACGGTTTCGCGATCACCTCCTCGGAGCGCGACGACGGCGCGTCCGGCCTGTCGGCCCCGGTGTTCGCCGCGTCCGGCGAGACCGCCGGTGCCCTGACGATCAGCGGGCCCACCATCCGGATGCCGCGCGAGCAGTGCGAGAAGTGGGTCGACCTCCTGATCGCCCACGCCACCCGCCTGACCCGCACCCTCGGCGGCCGCCCCCCGGCCTGATCCGCCGTCAGGGGCGGGGGCCCGCGGTCCATCCGAAGGCCTGCGCCTCGGAGCGGACGCCCTGCACGGCGCGCGAACGGTTCGGCTCGCCGAGCTCGGCGAGCAGGTCCTCGGAGCACTCCACCAGGCCGGCCAGCACCGCCGGGGTGAGCCAGTCCGGGCGCAGGGCGAACAGCAGGTCCTCGGAGGCGGTGTTGCCGCTGGCTCCGGGCGCGAACGGGCAGCCACCGAGGCCGCCCAGCGCGCCGTCGACCATCTCCGCGCCCGCGGCGACGGCGGCCAGGGAGTTCGCGACGCCCTGGCCCCACGTGTCGTGGCCGTGGAACACCGTCCGCCGGGCCGGTGCCTCGTCCCGCACACGGGTGAGCAGCGCGCTCACCTGCGACGGGATCGCCTGTCCGAGCGTGTCGCACAGGACGATGTCGACCGCGCCCTCGGTACGCGGGTCGTTCGCGATCTCGCACACCCGGTCCGGGTCCACCGGGCCGTCGAACGGGCAGGTGAACGTCGTGGCCAGGCACAGCTCGATCCGCCCGCCGGCGCCGAGTGCGTGTTCGACGGCTGCCGGCATCGCGGCGAGGCTGACCTCGGTGTCGCGGCCGATGTTGGCCCGGTTGTGCGCGTCGGAGACCGAGAGGCAGTACTGGACGTTGCGCGCCCCGGCGGCGACGGCGCGCTCCACGTGCCGCGGCGTGGCCACCCAGACCCAGCAGCGTTCCAGCTCCTCGCGGGTGAGCGCGGCGACCACGTCGAGCGTGTCGGCCAGCGGCGGGACCATGTCGCCCCGGGCCAGCGACCCGATCTCCAGCTCGGGCACGCCCGCGGCCAGCAGCGCGCGGACGAGCTCGACCTTCTTCGACGTCGCCAGCGGCTTGCCGGTGAGCTGCAGCCCGTCGCGCAGGGTGACATCGCGCAGGAGCGTCATGGCGTCTCCGTCCCGGCCGCCGCGGCGACCTGCTCGTCGGTGTAGCCGAGGAGTCCGTGCAGGACGTCGGTGGTGTCCGCGCCCAGGTCCGGCCCGACGGTGCGGACCGGCACCGACACGCCGTCGAGAACCGGGACCACGCCCGGGAACCCGACCCGCCTCGGGGCGTCCCCGCCGGTGTCCACGTCGAAGTACTGGATCATGTCGCGGGCCCGGAACTGCTCGTCGGCGACGATGTCGGGCGCGGAGTAGATCGGTCCGGCCGGCACGTCGGCCTCTTCCAGCCGGGCCAGCACGTCGGCCCGGGGCAGCGAGGACGTCCAGGCCTCGATCGCGCCGTCGAGCTCGTCGCGACGGGCCCAGCGACCGGCGTTGCTCGCCAGGTCGGGTTCGGATCCGAGCTCCGGACGTCCGATGACCTCCATGAACCGGCCGTAGATCGAGTCCCCGTTCCCGGCGATCACGACGCTGCCGCCGTCGGCGCACACGTAGGCGTTGGACGGGGCGATGCCCTCCATCCGGCCGCCGACGCGTTGCCGTTCCACCCCGTAGGCCAGGTGGTCGGGGATCAGCGACTCCATCATCGACAGCACCGCCTCGTTCAGCGCGACGTCCAGGCGGCGGTGCACCGGCCGGTCGGTGCCGCGGCGGGTCTCGCGTCCGAACAGGCCCATCACGGCGCCGAACGCTGCGTAGAGCCCGGCGATCGAGTCACCGATCGACACCCCGGTGCGCGACGGCGGCCGGTCCGGTTCGCCCACCAGCTCCCGCAGCCCGCCCATCGCCTCGGCGACCGCGGCGAAGCCCGGCCGGTGCGCCAGCGGCCCGGTCTGCCCGAACGCGGAGACCCGCACGAGCACGATGTCGGGGTTGGCCCCCTCCAGCGCGTCCGGGCCCAGGCCCCATTTCTCCAGGGTGCCGGGCCGGAAGTTCTCCAGCACCACGCCGGACTGCGCCACCAGGGCGAGCACCGCGTCGCGCCCGGCGTCGGTGCGCAGGTCGAGCACGACGGAGCTCTTGTTGCGGTTCAGCGTGCGGTAGAGCATCGAGGTGTCGCCGGCGTAGAGACGCCAGGTGCGCACCTCGTCGCCGGTGCGCGGCCGCTCGACCTTGATCACCTCGGCGCCGAAGTCGCCCAGCAGCCGGCCGGCGGTGGGGGCGGCGACGTAGTTGCCCAGCTCGAGCACCCGCACACCGGACAGCGGCAGATCGGTCGTCATGGCACCTCTCTCCGAAATCATGATCTACAACACCAGCGACATCGGCAGGATGAGCGTGATCGCGACCACCGAGGCGACCGAGACACCCACCGAGCAGGTCTTCAGCGCACCACGCGTGGTCTGCCCCATCAACGACTGCAGCAACCAGAACGTGTTGCTCGTGACGTGCACCGCGAACAGCGATCCGGCGCCCGCGGCGAGCGCGACCAGCACCGGGTTCAGGCCGATGATCGGCGCCACCGGTGCCAGCACGCCGGCCGCGGTGATCGCCGAGATCGTCACCGAGCCGATCGCGACGTGCAGCACGGCGGCGATCAGCCAGACCATCAGCAGCGGGGCGACGGTGGTGGCCGAGAAGTACTGCCCGAGAATCTCACCGAGCCCGGCCGTCTGGATCGTCGTGGCCAGCGAGCCGCCGACGCCGGTCAGGATCAGGATCTGCCCGCTCTCCCGGAACCCGTTCGCCACCGACTCCTCGACGGCGCCTCGGCCGGTCGCGTAGGTGCAGACGACGGTGGTGCCGATCAGCCCGATCAGCAGCGCGATCACCGGCTCGGCGACGAACGCCAGCACCGGGATCGACACCCCGGCGACCTCGAGCACCGCACCGACCGCGATCAGCAGCAGGGCCACCAGCAGCGGGGTGAACAGCAACGACAGCGAGACGTCGCGGCGCATCGGGCCGGGGCCGGGGCCGGGGTCCAGGATCACGGACGAGGTCGCGGCCGGCGCGGCGGATGCGTTCGGGGAGGTGTCGGCGGATGCCGCGTGGTGCGACGCCCCAGGGGCGCCGGTGTCGCACGCCGTGTGCCCGGTATCGCCCGTCATCGACGCGCTCACCGCGGATCCGCCTACCGCCGCAACCTCCGCCTGCTCGTCGCGCAGCGGATCCCACCACCCCCGGCGGAACACGAACGTCATGATCCCGACCGCGATCAGCACCGTCGGCACGACCAGCACGAACCCGGCCAGCAGCATCGTGCCCAGCGGCACCCCGAGCAGGCCGGCCAGGGCCAGCGCACCGACCCCGGGGACCATCAGCACGATCCCGCACTCCAGCCCGATCGCCAGGGCCGTCGCCATCCGCGGCAGGCCGAGCCCGCCGATCCGCGGCGCGAGACGGCGAGCCAGCGGGGCGGAGATCACCAGAAGGACGTCGACGAAGATCGACTGCAGCACGGTGCCGACGGCGACGGCCGTCGCGTACGGCATCCCGCGCGGGCCGCCGACGCGCAGCAGCATCGAGACCAGCCGCTCGATCGCGCCGGCCCGCTGCAGCATCGCGCCGGTGAGCACGCCGAACGCGATCAGCAGGCCGACCTCGGCCAGGATGTCGCCGAAGCCGCCGGTGATCGCCTCCACGGTGCCCTCGATGCCGAGCCCGGCGGTCAGGCCCAGGTAGGCCGCGCCGATCACGAGCGAGATCACCGGGTTCAGCCGGAACCGGACGATGAGCAGGACGGTGGCCAGCACGGCCACGACCGTGTTGACGATGATCACGGTGTCGGACAAGAGCTCTCCACGGGGGCGGGACGGCCCCGCCGGGGCTCGTCGACGTCGACGTCGGACGCTCACATCATGAACTCACACCCACGATGCAAGCAACTCCGGGGCGCTGGGCACGCCACCGCGCGCACCGCGGCTCGTCAGCGGTTGCCGAGCCCAATCACCGGTGCGTCCGCGGGTCGTCGTCCGCACGGGGCAGGACGAAGTCCGGGTTCTCGACCGGAAGCTGCAGTGTCAGCGTGCCTGCCCGCTCGAACGTCAGGGTGACCGGGCAGGTCAGGCCGGCCCGCAGCGGGGACCGCAGCCCCACCAGGGTGATCCCGATGCGGTGGGCTCCGCTCCGGGTCAGCGACGACACCGGTTCGTCGTAACCGGCGACCAGCGCGTGCCCGTCGGTGACCCGGGTGTCGCCGGTGATCCGCGCCGAGCCGAAGAGCGGGCTGGACACCGATACCAGGCGATCCGGCCTGATCACCCCCGGCACCCGGCCGGTCGCCTGATTGACGATCGTCAGCTTCACCGGTACGTCGGCTCCGAGTTGGTGGAGGGCGTCGCCGGCGACGGGTGGGCGTGAGGCCAGCTGCGCGTCCCGGACCGCGATCGTGCCGGTGGTTCCTTCCGCACCGTTGGTGGCGGTGACCGAGTTCGCGGTCTGCGAGATCTGCCCGGCGCCGCAGCCGGCTGCGAGGGCCAGCGTGGCCGCCGTCGCAAGCGCCACCAGGATCCGGGGGCTCCTGCGAGAGCGAAACGGAGGTCGCGTATCCGCGATCATGAGGGTCTCCCTTGATCCGACGTTCAGTGGCCGCGGACGCCGACGGGCATCGCTCAGGCAGTCGCGCCGGTCGGGTCGGCACCGAGTTGGAGGGTCTGGTGGAGACGCTGGCGGGCGAGCCGTTCGACCAGCTCGGGCAGTGCGCCCGGCGGCGCGCCACGGAGGTCGTCACGGCAGCTCCGCACGACGCGAGTCACGGTCGTCTGCGCGACGAGCGCCCCGAACTCGGCCAGCAGCCTGCGGTCGGTCCGTCTGGCTTCGCGGGCCCGCTCGTCGTCACCGGCCGGGCACCCGCTCAGCATCCCGGTGTCGGCCGGAACGGCACCCGAGGGTGGTCGCACCGGTCGCGGGTGGATGGGTGGCTGTCGGACGGTGTAGGGACGGATCACGGTACTTCCAGGGGTCGAGGGTGGCTGTCGGGAGGCCGGTCGACGGCGGTGCGCTCGGGCCCGGCGGGGGTGGTGCGAGCGGGCGCGCTCCCCAGCCGCCCGCCCGGTCCGGGTCCGGTTGCACGCGCCGTCCGTGGATCCGATCGACCCGGCGTCGACCGGCCTCCCACTACCGTTCTAGCGCAACGCCACCGGTCGGGGCCGCCGATCGGCGCGATCGTCAGGTGGTCGACAGGTCGACGTCGGTGCGGCCGCCGATTCGGGCCCCGCCGCGCGTCGTCCCGCCCTCGGCCCCACTCGTCGAGGACGGCGCAGTGGTCGGGGTGGCACGCGGGGGGGCGTCCGGGTCCGGTATGTGGTCACTCCACCGCGAGCGCGGCTCCGAAGCCGAGGAGCGCAACGCCGGAGATCGCGTCACCGGCGCGGCGCACGCGACGCCGGGAGAACCACTCGCGGGCCCGGTGCACGGTCAGCACCATCCCCACCTGCCAGATGCCGCCCAGCACCGCGACGGTCAGTGCGAGCAGCAGCGCGTCGCCGGTCCCGGTCACGCCGGGCACCAGGAACTGCGGCAGCACCGACAGGTACATGATCAGGATCTTCGGGTTGGTCACGTTCGAGAGCAGCCCGCGCCCGAACGCGCGGTGCACGGGCGTCGGCGTCGACCCGTCCAGCGAGGGGTAGTCGCAGCGCCGAGCAGCCCGCAGCGCACCGAACGCGAGCACGCACAGGTACCCGACGCCGGCCCAGCGCAGGATCGTGAACAGCGTGTGCGACTCGGCGAGCAGTACCCCGAGCCCGAACGCCGCGGCGCTGCCCTGCAGGGCGTTGCCGGCGAAGACGCCGGCCGTGGTCAGCAGCCCGGCGCGGCGGCCTCCGCCCAGCGACGAGCGCAGCAGTACGAACGTGTCCGGCCCGGGGACCAGCACGAGCACGACGACGATCAGCAGGTACGCACCGTAGGAAGCCCAGCTCACGAGCGACCACGCTAGCGAGGTGCGGAGCCGAACCCCAGGGAGAATCTTCTCACCCCGCCCGTAGTCTGGGCCCGGTGCGACGCCGGCTCCGATCCCCGCTGCCGCAGCGCCACGGGCTGGACCCGGCGCGGCTGCGCACCCCCGACGACGGCAGCACCTGGCCGACGATGCGCGCGCACCTGCTCGAGCGGCTCCCCCGCGTCGACCCGGTCCGGATCGACGAGATGCTGGCCGGCGGCGAGCTCGTCGGCACCGACGGTCCGCTCGGCCCGGACAGCCCGTTCACCCCGGGGACGTTCCTGTGGCTGCACCGCGACCTGCCCGACGAGGTGGCGGTGCCGTTCGACATCGGGATCGTGCACCGTGACGACGACGTCCTGGTCGTCGACAAGCCGCACTTCCTGGCCACGATCCCGCGCGGGCGCCACGTGCTGGAGACGGTGCTGGTGCGGTTACGACGGAAGCTGGAGCTGCCCGCGCTGAGCCCGGCGCACCGCCTGGACCGCGCCACAGCGGGCCTGTTGCTGCTGGTCGTGCGCCCGGAGCTGCGCGGGGCGTACCAGACGATGTTCGCGAAGCGCCGCGTCGCGAAGACCTACGAGGCGATCGCGCCGTACGAGCCGTCGCTGGAGCTCCCGCGCACGGTCCGTTCCCGGATCGTCAAGGAGCGCGGCGTGTTCCAGGCCGTCACCGAGGAGGGGCCGGTGAACGCGGAGACTCTCGTCGAGCTCGTCGAGCAGCGGGACGGCCCGGACGGATCAGCGCTGGCCCGCTACCGGCTGGCCCCTCACACCGGTCGCACCCACCAGCTCCGGGTGCACATGAGCGAGCTGGGCGTGCCGATCCTGGGCGACGACTTCTACCCCGACCTGCACGAGCGGCCGCTCGACGACTTCGACCGCCCGCTGCAGCTGCTGGCGGGGAGGTTGGAGTTCACCGACCCGGTCAGCGGACGACCACGTCGTTTCGAGAGCCGCCGCACCCTGCAGGCCTGGCACGACCCGGCCGGCTGGTCCGCGCACGGGTCAGGCGGGTCGGACGGGTAACCGGAGCAGGCCGCGGATCAGGGTGGACTCGCGCCAGGTCAGGTCCTCCGGCTCGGCGGCCAGGCTCATCCGCGGGAACCGGCCGACGAGCGTCCGGAACGCGACCTCGCCCTCCAGCCGGGCCAGCGGCGCGCCCAGGCAGTGGTGGATGCCGTACCCGAACGCGACGTGGTTGCTCGTGTCGCGGGTCAGGTCGAGCGTGTCCGGGTCGGGGTAGCGCTCGGGGTCCCGGTCGGCCGAGTCGAGGGCGATCATGACGATCTCACCCTCGCCGATGTCGACGCCGCCGATCGTCACCGGCTCGGCGGTGAAGCGCAGGGTCGCGAGGTTCACCGGCCCGTCGTAGCGCAGGAACTCCTCGACGGCCTTCGGTGCCAGGTCGAGGTCCTCGCGCAGGCGGTCCATCTGGTCCGGGTGGGTGAGCAGGGCACGCATCCCGTTGCCGATCAGGTTCACCGTCGTCTCGTGCCCGGCCACCAGCAGCAAGAACGCCATCGACACGGCCTCGGTCGTGCTCAGCCGGTCCGCGTCCTCGGTGCCGATGCTCGTTCCGCTGACGCTGCTCTCGGTGCCGATGCTCGTTCCGCTGACGCTGCTCTCGGTGCCCTGCACGATCGCGGACAACATGTCCTCGCCCGGGCTCGCGCGCTTGCGCTCGACGAGATCGGAGAGGAAGGCGCCCATCTCCTGGCTCGCGGCGGCCCGCGGCTCCGGCTCGCCCTGCGAGAGCAGCGTGTTCGACCAGCGACGGAAGTCCTCACGGCGCCCCTCGGGCACGCCGAGCAGCTCGCAGATGACGGTCATCGGCAGCGGGAAGGCGAACGAGTCGAGCAGGTCGATCTCCCGCTCCCCCGCCTCGAGCCGCGCCGCGATGTCGTCGGCGAGACCGGTGGCGATCTCCTCGATCCGCTCCCGCATGCGGGCGATCGCGCGCACCGTGAACGCCCGGTTGACGATCTTGCGCAGCCGGGTGTGGTCGGGCGGGTCGGAGTTGAGCATGTGCTCGGAGAAGACATCGGCGAACTGCACCAGACGCTCCGGCGCAACCGAGTGCCGATGCAGGACCTCACCGAACCGGCGGCCCTTCTTGGACAGCCTCTGGTCGTTCAGCGCGGCCCGGACGTCGGCGTAGCGGGTCACCACCCAGACGTTGAGTCCCATCCCGGTGACGGCCCGGGTCACCGGGCGCTCCTGTCGCAGCAGCCGGTAGGCGGCGTGCGGATCCTGCAGGAACGCGTCGTCGAGCTCGATCGGAGTGGTGGTACTGGCGGTCATCGGGGACCTCCCGGGCGCGATTCTGGAGTGCTCGCTCCACTGTGCACATCCGAACCTACGCTCGCCGGACACGGCGACGACGCGTCCGAGGGCACCGGTCAGCCGACGTTGCGGCCGTTCTGCCCGAACGGGGAGACGCCGTGGGTGTCCTCCTCGTCCCAGAACCCGTCCGGCGCGGACAGCCCGTTTCCCGGGACCGGCGTCACCGCCCGGTCGTTCGGCCACGGCGCCGGGTCGGTGCCGTTCGCACCGTTGCCGTTCGCACCGTTCCCGTTCGGGACGGGCCCGCTCCCGTTGGCGCTCTGCTGCTCCTCGGCCGCGCGGTGCCGGCCGTCGCGCAGGCCGCGCTGGTAGCTGGCCAGGCGGTTGCGGACGCGATCGGGCTGGCGCTCCGTGGAGCTGGCGTGCCGCGCGATACCGACGTCGCGCTGCGGCGGTGGGACCATCTGCTGGCCGGGACGGCGCTGCGGCAGCCCCTGGGCCGTCGTCGGCGACTCGACGACGCGGTTCGCCCGCCGTCGCGCGGCCTCGAACTCGGCGTCCCCGACGGTGGACCAGTCCTCCGGGGCGGGTCCGCCTGTCTGGCAGGAACCTGGGCCGGGGCGCAGGCCGTTCGGCCCGGCCGTGGGCAGCGCGGTGGTCCGCGGGGACGCGTCGGCGGCCTCCGGGTCCCGGAACCACGCCGACGCGACGGCGGCGAAGATCGGCGTGCCGTCCATGTCGTCGGTGGGCACCGGTACCTCCGTGTCGAACGGCCCGAACAGCTCCTCCGGCGGGCTGGAGCCCGGGACCGGGAGAGCCTCGGTCACCAGCCCCTCGGTGACCAGGGCCTCGGTCACCGGTGGCGCCTCGGCGGCCGGTCGCTCGAACGGCGGTGGCGCGCCGGGGCCCGGAACCGGCCGAGTGGGCGGCGGGAGGGACGGTGGCTGGTTGCGGTACGGCGGCCCGGCACCCGGAACGGCGCCCGGGTGCGGGGGGCCGTGCGGGGCACGCGGAGGTGCTCCCGGACCGTCGGCGTTCGGACCGGGCTGCTGCGCAGCGTTCCAGGGGACGGCGGGGGCCTGCGGCGCGTTCGGTTGCGGCGCGTTGTTCGGCTGCGGCGCGTTGTTCGGCTGCGGCGCGTTGTTCGGCTGCGGCGCGTTCGGCTGCGACTCGTTGTTCGGCTGCCGGCGCCAGGCGCCGAACGGCATCGGACGGGCGGAGAGCCCCGGGCCCTGGCCCTGCCCCGGCGAACCCTCGGCGCCGGCCGGGATCGGCGGCCACGGCGGGACCGGCGGTTCGGCGGCACGGACGGAGGTCGTCACCGGCTCGGCGGGGGCGTCCGGGGGCGGGGACATCTCGTCGGCACCGGGCGCGCCGACGTCCTCGCTCCGGGCCGGGTCCTGGCCACCGCCACGACCGCCGGCCAGCAGCGACGGCGGCAGCTGCAGCACCGCGACCGGCCAGAGGCCGGGCACGGCCTGGGTCCCGGCGGCGCTCCGCGTCCCGAGCCGGGCGCCGATCACCCGGGAGAGCCGGGCCGCGACGTAGAGACCGATCTCGTGCGGGGCCACGGCGCCGTGCGGGCGACCGGCGGCCAGCATCCGGTCCAGATCCTCGACCGGGGCGCGGTTCTGCGCGGGCTGGGTGCACAGCAGCTCCAGCACGACGCCGCCGTCGGGCGCCCAGCGGATGTGCAGCTCGAGACGCTCCCCCGGGGCGGTCGTGGTGACCGCGTGGGCCAGCAGCTCGGCGAGGATCTGGCCGAACACGGGCTCGGCCGTCCCGTCCAGGGACGCGCTCGGCGTCGGAGGCACGACGGTGCGCGAGGCCGCCTCGCTGGCGGCGACCGCCGTGGACAGCGCCTGGCCCAACGGCACCGTTCCGCTGCTGCGCTGCGGCGGGGTACCGGACATGACCAGGATGTGGTCGCCGTCGCGCACGCCGCGACGGGCGGCCGCGGCCAGCTCGGCGAGGTCGGCCAGCGCGCCCGGGCGCAGCTCACCGCTGCGCAGTCGCTCGGTCAGGAGCTGCTGGCGCTCGGAGCGGGCCCGCAGCCGGTGGCCGACGGCGGCCATGACGGCGTCGCCGTCGGTCCCGGGCGCAGCGTCGTCCTCGCGGGAGCCGGCTGGCGCGGGACCGCCAGGCCGGGTGCCCGACGGGTCGTCTCGCTGCACGCGGTGTCCTCCGAACGGCTCGTGCGACGCCCGTGTCTCGGACGCCTCCGGCCCGGGCCGGGTCGACCCGGGCACGCTCGGGTGCAGAATCTACCGGCTGGTTGCGTTCGGGCAGCCCAGGATGCGGTGGGCGGTGGCCCGCGCGGTGCCGGGCGGTGCGCCCATTACACTGATCGGCCCTGGTCGGCGCCCCGACACGCCCGGCGGGCGATGAGGTGCGACGGGCCGTGCTTGCGCTGCGCCCGGGGAGCTGGTCACGTGGGCCTTCTCCACAGCCCTGGAACGCCGGAGGTCACACGCGTGTCCCGCACCCCGATCCGGATCGGCAACTTCTCCGGCTACCTCGGCGATCGCTTCACCGCGATCGACGAGGTGCTGGCCGGCGATCCCGTCGACGTCCTGATGGGCGACTACCTGGCCGAGGTCACCCTGGCCGCGCTCGCCGTCGGGTACCGCAAGAACGCCCGCGGTGGATACGTCGCCTACGTCGCGCACCAGCTCGAACCCCACCTGGCCACGCTCGCCGAGCGCGGGATCAAGGTCGTCACGAACGCCGGCGGTTTCAACCCGTCCGGGCACGTGCTCGACCGCCTGGCCGAGTTCCACACCGACGGCCACGGCATGGAGCATCTCGACACCGGCGCGCCGCTCAAGGACTGGGGCGTCGAGCCGATCGCGGCCAATTCTCCGGGTTCACCCGCGTCCCGGGCATGGTCAAGTGCGGTTTCCCGATCGCCGAGGTCGCCGCCGACGGCAGCAGCGTGATCACCAAGCACGCCCGCGACGGCGGCATGGTCACCGTCGACACGGTCACCGCCCAGCTCGTCTACGAGATCCAGGGCCCGCGCTATCTGAACCCGGACGCCACCGTGCACCTGGACACGGCGACGCTGGAGCAGATCGGACCCGACCGGGTCGCGATCGGTCCGGTCACCGGCTCTCCCCCGCCGCCCACGGCCAAGATCGCGGTGTTCGCGCCGATCGGCTACGAGATCTCCCAGATGCTGTTCTGCACCTCGCCGAACGTCACCGAGAAGGTCGCCCTGCTGCGCGAGCAGCTCCGCGCCCAGCTGGAAGGCCACGTCGAGGCGCTCGAGGTGACGCCGCTGGGGGTCGCGGCGCAGGACCCGGCCAGCCAGTGGGAGGCGACCGTGCCGATCCGCGTGATCGCCACCGCCCGAGACCCCGAGCCGTTGCGCCGGTTCGTGCCCGCCGTCGGGAGCCTCTGCCTGCAGGGGTTCCCCGGCTTCCACCACGACGGGCACGCCCAGCGGGTGAGCGAGCCGTGGCCGCGGATCGACTACTGGCCCGCGCTGCTGCCGGCCGAGCTGGTGGGGCACCGCGCCGTGCTCGACGACGGCACGGTCGTCGAGGCGCCCGTCGCATCCCGGTTCGCCACCGCGGAGGAGACGGCCCAGCCCCCGCACGACGAGCCGGCCGCCACGGCCCCGGCGAGCGGGCGAAAGACGATGCTCGGCGACCTGACGTTCGCCCGGGCCGGGGACAAGGGCGGCAACTCCAACGTCGGGATCTGGGCATCGGACCCGGCGCACTGGGAGTGGCTGCGCACGACGCTGAGCACCGACGCGATCCGCGAGCTGCTGCCCGAGGCGAAGGACTGCGAGGTCGTGCGGCACGAGCTGCCGCACCTGCGCGCGGTGCACGTCGTGCTCAAGGGACTGCTCGGGACCGGCGGCTCGTCGAACCTGCGGGTGGACCAGATCGGGAAGTCGGTCGGTGAGTACCTGCGCTCGAAGTACGTCACCGTGCCGGACGAGCTGCTCGCCACATCTTCCCACGTCGCAGCGACTCAATGATACGTTTGTTCCACTGGTTTCCCGGTGCGAACGAGGTGTCCGACCATGCCCGCTGCGGTCCTGCTGGGGTTCGCGATCGTCCTCGAGGTGGCCGGGACGGTCAGCCTGCGGCTGTCCGAGGGGTTCACCAAGCTGATCCCCTCGATCGTCGTCGTCCTCGGCTACCTCGGTGCGATCGCGATGCTGGCGCAGGTCCTCAAGTCGGGCATGTCGCTGGGTGTCGCCTACGGGGTCTGGGCGGCGGCCGGCGTCGCGCTGGTCGCGATCATCGGTGCGGTGTTCCTCGGTGACGGCCTCACCGGCATCCAGATCGGCGGCATCGTGATGGTCATCGGCGGGGTGCTCGCCCTGGAGATGGGCGCGGCGCACTCGTGAGCGACGACGGGGCACCGGCTGTCCGGCGCGACCCCGGGGCCGGGCCCGCACGCGTCGACGGCCGCCGGGCGCACGGCGAGCGACGCCGTCGAGCGCTGCTCGACGCCGCCCTGACGGTGATCGCCCGGGACGGCGCCGGAGCGGTGACCCACCGGTCGGTGGCCGCGGCCGCCGGGGTCCCGCACTCCTCGACCGCCTACTACTTCGCCGGCGTCGACGACATCCTGGTCGCGGCGCTGACCCGGGCCGGACAGCGCTACCTGGACACGCTCGACGAGGTCCTGGCCGCCGTGCACGACGGCGCCGGCCTGGCACCGGCCCTGGCCGGCGCCGTCGTCGGCTGGGAGACCGTCCCCGGCAACGCGCTGATGGCGGCCGAGTACGAGCTGTACCTGATGGCCGCGCGCCGCCCTGAGCTGGCGCCGGCCGCGCTGGCCTGGGCGGACCGGCTGGCCGATGTGGTCGGCGAGCACGTGACCGACCCGGGCCGGGTGCAGGCGGTCGTCGCGCTCGTCGAGGGGACGCTGCTGCAGGCGATGCTCGGCCGGACGACGACCGTCGAGGACCTGCGGTCTGCGCTGGACCGATTGCTCACCGGCTGAGCCGGTCAGAACAACCGGGCGAGCCAGCGGGAGTAGGTCTCGTCGTAGCGGCCGTCGGCCAGTGCGTCGGCCCCCCCCAGCGACGCCCCGCTAGCCCGACCCACGCCCGGGGCCCACAACGG
>JAKDNL010000516.1 GCA_030451825.1 Pseudonocardia sp.
CGGGTTACTTCCCCGGGGGGGTGCGGGGCTGTTCCCGGGGGGTTGTGGGCGGGCCGGTGTCCCCCATGGGGGCGGGTTTGGGGTCGACTCCCCGGGCGGTAGCGATTCGAGTGGTGCAGAGCTGCCGCTGGTCTTCGGCTGACCCGCGGGCGGCCGACCGGGGAGGACGAGGACACCGATGCCCGAGAATCCTGACACGCACGTCTACCGCACCTACGACAAGATCGTGGGCAGCGTCCGGGACAAGCCGGCGGGCGGCCGTGCCTCCGACTGGTGGCCCCACCGGGTCGACCTGACGCCACTGCGCCGGCACCGGCCCGTGGACGCCGGCTACGCCGATCGATTCGAGTCGCTGGATCTCGACGAGCTGGCCCGGGACATCGACGAGGCGCTGACGACGTCGCAGGACTGGTGGCCCGCCGATTTCGGTCACTACGGTCCGCTCGTCCTGCGCATGGCCTGGCATTCCGCCGGCAGCTACCGCATGACCGACGGCCGGGGCGGAGCCGGTGCCGGGATGCTGCGCTTCGCCCCGCTGAACAGCTGGCCGGACAACCGCAACCTGGACAAGGCGCGCCGGTTGTTGTGGCCGGTGAAACAGAAGTACGGGAACCGGATCTCCTGGGCCGACCTGATGGTCTTCGCCGGCAACCGGGCACTGGAGTCGATGGGCTTCACGACCTTCGGGTTCGGCGGCGGCCGCCCGGAGGTGTGGGAGCCCGACGAGACCTACTGGGGCCCGGAACGCAAGTGGCTGGCCGAGGAACGCTACCGCGGCCTGCACGAGCTCGACGAGCCGCTGGCCGCGAGTGCGATGGGCCTGGTCTACGTCGATCCGCAGGGCCCGGCCACCAACCCCGACCCGCGGCTCGCGGGCCGCGACATCCGCCAGACCTTCAGACGGATGGGGCTGAACGACGAGGAGACGGTGGCGCTCATCGCGGGCGGGCACACCTTCGGCAAGACACACGGCCCGGCCGACCCGAACACGACCGGCGACCCCGAGCCGGAGGGCGCACCGCTCACCGCGCAGGGCCTGGGCTGGCTCGGCGGGCACGGCAGCGGCATCGGGGCGGACACGGTCACCAGCGGGCTGGAAGGCATGTGGACACGCACGCCCGTCCAGTGGGACCACACGTTCTTCGAAACGCTCTTCGCCTCCGGGTGGGACGTCGAGCTCAGCCCGGCCGGCCTGTGGCAGTGGATCCCGAGCGACGGTCACGGTGGGGGCACCGTGCCCGACCCCTTCGACGCGGACACGAAACATCACCCGGTCATGCTCACCACGGATCTCGCGCTTCGGGAGTACCCGTCCTTCGAGGCGATCTCCCGGCGGTTCCTCGAGCACCCGGACCAGTTCGAGGACGCGTTCGCGCGGGCCTGGTTCAAGCTGACGCACATCGACATGGGCCCGGTCCAGCGGTATCTGGGCCCGCTCGTCCCGGCCGAACGGCTGATCTGGCAGGACCCGGTGCCGGAGGTGGACCACGACCTGGTGGACGCCGGCGACGTCGCCGCCCTCAAGCTCGAGATCCTCGGATCCGGCCTGACGGTGGCGCAGCTCGTCGCCACGGCGTGGGCGTCGGCGTCGACGTACCGCGACAGCGACAAGCGCGGTGGGGCGAACGGGGCGCGGATCCGGCTCGAACCGCAGCGCGGCTGGGAGGTCAACGAGCCCGAGCAGCTGGGTGTCGTCCTGCCCGCGCTGGAGGCGATCCAGGAGCGGTTCAACGCCTCCCGGGCGGGGGGCAAGCGGATCTCGATGGCCGACCTGGTCGTGCTCGGCGGGTGCGCGGCGGTGGAACACGCCGCCGCGGCCGGTGGCCACGAGGTCGACGTTGCGTTCCGTGCCGGGCGCACCGACGCGACTCAGGAGTGGACCGACGTCGAGTCGTTCGGCGCGTTGCTGCCCGGGGCGGACGGCTTCCGGAACTACGTGGGCGACGGCTGTCAGGTGCCACCGGAGCATCTGCTGGTGGATCGGGCGAGCCAGCTGACGTTGAGCGCGCCCGAGCTGACGGTGCTGATCGGCGGGCTGCGGGTGCTCGGAGCCAACCACCGAGGCTCCCCGGCGGGGGTGTTGACCTCGGCGCCGGGGGCGCTGACGAACGACTTCTTCGTCAACCTGCTGGACATGGGGACGCAGTGGGCGCCGAGGCGGTGCAGCGACACCCGGGAGGTGATCTACGAGGGCCACGACGTGGACACCGGCGAGGTGAGGTGGACCGCGAGCCGCGTCGACCTCCTCTTCGGCTCGAGCTCCGAACTGCGGGCGCTCACGGAGGTCTACGCGAGCGACGACGCGGGCGGCAAGTTCGTCCGGGACTTCGTCGCGGCATGGGTGAAGGTCATGGAACTCGACCGGTTCGATCTGAGCTGATATCTGATTGTTCCGGGCGGTTCCGGGAACTCTGCCGACCCCCGCCGACCCGGCAGATACGAACGGTACCTTCTACCGTGCGAACGGCAGATCCGGCCCGGTTAGC
Source organism: Pseudonocardia sp. (assembly GCA_030451825.1). GTDB lineage: Bacteria > Actinomycetota > Actinomycetes > Mycobacteriales > Pseudonocardiaceae > Pseudonocardia. Next base: position 2,487 of record JAKDNL010000516.1, read on the forward strand.
GGAGATGTATGTCGGAGAGGGCCCGTCCGGGCTAGAGTAAGAACTCGTTACCGGTTCAGCGGCAATGGAAAACGTCGAATCAGAACCTGTGACCGGCATGCCGTGTCAAGCGCGGCCGTGACGTAGCGCTTGCGCTAGCAAGCGATTCCGCGAAATCGGCCGATATTCTCATTTCTCGACGACGAGGAGGTGAAGTCCGATGACGATCGCGCAGGAACGAGAGGATCTCCTGTCCGAACTCGGCGGACAGAACAAGGCGACCATCGGTGCGGTGCTCGGAACCGGATCGATCGCCAAGGCGACGGAGCGAGCCGACGGGACGATGGAGGCGACCATCCGGATCCCAGAGGACGCGATGGTGTGGGAACCGTCGATCCTGATCATGCCGCACGCCGGCATCCTCGAGTTGACGATCATCAACGACGACAGGAACACCCACGCGTGTCTGCTGCCCAGCAACGGTGACAAGCAGTTCATCGGCCTGCTGAACCACTCCAAGGGCAGCGCGACGCTCGAACTGGACGGTCCCGGCTGCTACTGGTACGGCTCGCCGGCCGGCAACGACGAGGGACGGGGCCTGACCGCCGCCATCGTCGTGAGCGGCGAGGTGCCGCCGGAGGCCAAGCTCGACCGACCCGCCCAGCCGCGGCCGTAGAAGGGCAGGAACCACCATGACTCTCGAGTACGTCGACGCAGGCAAGGCATTCAACCACGGCCAGCTCTCCCGGCTGCCCTACAGCGCGCCGGACGTGACGCGCGGTATCAACTACGAGCGCATCCTCCAGGCGCGCAGTGAATCCCAGAACTGGATCACGTATTACGGCGACTACGACGGCAAGCGGCACAGCCTGCTCGACCAGGTCAACGCCGAGAACGTCGGAAACCTGAAGGTCGCCTGGATGTTCCAGGCGAGCGCGACCGGGATGATCGCCTCGACCTCCACCTACGCGTTCGAGGCCTGCCCGCTGGTCGTCGACGGCATCATGTTCGTCACCGGCTGGGACGGCTGGCTCTGGGCGCTCGACGCGACGACCGGCGAGCAGCTGTGGCGCTACAAGCATGCGGTCCCGATCGACGTGACGCTGTGCTGCGCCAACGTGAACCGCGGCTGCGCGGTGGCCAACGGCAAGGTCTACATGGTCACCCAGAACGCCCAGCTGGTCGCGCTCGACGCCACCAACGGTCAGAAGGTGTGGCAGAAGACCATCGGCGACGTGCGGGCGGGCGAGAGTGCGTCGATCGCTCCGCTGGTCATCAAGGACTTCCTCATCACCGGTTCCGCCGGTGGCGAGTACGGCGTGCGCGGCCACATCGACGCCTGGGACCTGGAGACCGGCGAGCAGCGCTGGCGCACCTACACCGTGCCGAAGCCGGGCGAGCCCGGTTCGGAGACCTGGCCCGACGACGGCGAGGCCTGGCAGCGCGGCGGTGGGAACCACTGGGTCACCGGCACCTACGACGCGGAGCTGAACCTCTACTTCGCGGGCACCGGGAACCCGGCTCCCGACTTCGACGGCGAGATCCGGCCGGGGGACAACCTCTACACCGACAGCGTGGTCGCCCTGGACGTGGACTCGGGCGAGATCAAGTGGCACTACCAGTTCACCCCGCACGACCTCTGGGACTACGACTCCACGATGGAGATGACCCTGTTCGAGCGGGACGGCAAGAAGCTGCTCGCTCACTTCGACAAGAACGGGTACATGTTCGTCCTCGACCGGACCAACGGCGAGCTGCAGCACGTCACCCCGTTCGTCGACCGGATCGACTGGGGTGTCATCACCCGCGACGGCAAGTTCCTGCCGCGGAAGTACCCGGACAAGGAGGGCGAGCCCTGCCACTTCTTCCCCGGCCCCGCCGGTGCGAAGGAGTGGACCCACGCCTCGTACAACCCTGAGCACGACCTGTTCTACGTCCCGGTGGCCGACGTGGGCGCCACCGCCACCCGGCGGCGCCGTGAGTTCAAGGAAGGCATGCCCTACTGGGGTGCCGCCGTCGAGGTCGACATCGACAACATGGCCGGGTCGGTCAGCGCGTTCGACTCCCACGGTGAGGAGAAGTGGCGCCATCGGCTCGACAACATGCCGATGGCCGCGTCGACGCTGAGCACCGCGGGGAACCTGGTGTTCGCCGGCACCCCGGCGGGTGAGTTCCTGGCGCTGCACGCCGAGACGGGCGAGAAGCTCTGGAGCTTCCAGTGCGGCAGCGGTCACCACAGCAGCCCGAGCACCTACACGGTCGATGGCAAGCAGTACATCGCGGTACCGGTCGGCTGGGGTGGCTGGCTGGAAGGCATCGTCCCGGGCCTGTCCGGGCAGGGGCACGGTGCCGCGCTGATCGTGTTCTCCCTGTGACAGGCACGTTCCTCTGACGTGTGCCGACCGGTGGTGGGGCCCCGCGCGCGCACCCAGCCGCACCCCCCAGTGGGTTTTACACAACCCACCCCCCCGACCAAAAGCAGTGTGTAGAAAACGG
>JAKDNL010000517.1 GCA_030451825.1 Pseudonocardia sp.
CGCGAACGGCGCGTCCCGGTCCGCGCCCTCGGCCAGCTCCTCGACGGCGGCGATCCCGATCGGGAACCGGGACCGGACGTGCCCGACCGTGCCGCGGATCCGCAGCGACACTTCGTACCGGTAGGGAACCTCGACCAGCCCGTCCAGGACCTGCCCGGCCGGATCGAACCCCGCCGGCACGTCGAAGGCGCCCGGCACCGACGTCGCGGACCGGATCCGGTCGACCCGGAACGTGCGCACCTGCCCGCTCAGCGAGTCCGCGCCGGTCACGTACCAGCGTCCGCGGTGGGCGACCATGCCGTACGGATGCAGGGTGCGGTCGCTGCGGCGCCCGTCCCGGTCGGCGTAACCCAGCTCGACCGGGCTGTGCAGCCGGGCGGCCTCGGCCAGCGTCACAGCACCTGTGTGTCCGGCGCCGCCCGCTCACCTCCGGGATGCGGTGCCTGTCCGGCAGAACCCTGGGCCCCGGTGACCTCGACGGTCGCCCGCAGTGCGTCCCACCGCCGCCGGAGCCTGTCCGGCAGGACCCGCGCCACCTTCGCCGCGGCGCTCTCCACCGCCGCGGCCGGCGAGCTCACCATCCGCTCCCGGCCGGCGACCAGCAGGCCGAGCACGACTGCGAGCGCCTCGTCGTCGGTGAGCATCAACGGAGGCATCCGGTAGCCGGGCGCCAGCACGTAGCCGCCGTAGCGACCGCGGACCGAGCGCACCGGGATGTCGAGGTCGATCAGGTGCTCGACATAGCGGCGCACGGTGCGCTCGTCGACACCGAGCCGGCCGGCCATATCGGCGACGGTACGGAGGCCACCGGCCTGGAGCAGCTCGAGCAGGGCCAGCACCCGGGCGGTCGGTCGAGGCATGGAAAAGAGTCTCTCCCATACCGGGCGGATCCTGCCCGGTATCCCTCCTAACGTCGACCGCACGTCGCACCATCCGCCGGCCCCGAGAAGGATTGATCATGAACCTCGTCTCCCTCCGCGTCATCACCGACGACGTGGCGCGCCTCGTCGCGTTCTACGAACGCGCCACCGGCACGTCCGCGTCGTGGGCGAACGACGACTTCGCGGAGCTCGGCACCCCCTCGGCCACGCTCGCGATCGGCCACAGCCGCACCGTCGGCCTGTTCGGCCCCGGGGCAGCCGGCGCGGGCGAGAACCGTTCCGTCATCGTGGAGTTCCTCGTCGACGATGTCGACGAGACCTACCGCCGCCTCGGCGACGGGATGGACGTCGTCACGTCACCGACGACGATGCCGTGGGGCAACCGCTCCCTGCTCGTGCGCGACCCCGACGGCAGCCTGGTCAACTTCTTCCAGCCGGTCACGCCGGGCGCGATCGCGAAGTTCGCCCACCTCGCCCGGTGACCCGGACGCGAACGGCCCCGGGAACCGAGGTTCCCGGGGCCGTTCGTGGTGCAGTCGGATCAGATCAGCCGATCGAGTCGCCCGCGGCCGAGTCCTGGTCGCAGTTGTCGGGCTGCAGGGTGACCGAGTTGCCGCTCTCGGCCTCGCCGCTGCCCAGCAGGCCGAGCGCACCGGTGAGCCCGTTGCCGCCCGCGACGTCCTCGACCGGGACCTGCACGCCGAGCACGTTCACCGGGATGTTGTTGTTGCAGGCCTGGATCGGCACGTTGACGTTGTTCCCGTTCAGGACGCTGACGAGCCCCTCCGAGTCCTTGTCGACGACGTTCGCAGCGCCGTGGTGGCCGCCGTGGCCGCCGTCGTGGCCGTCCTCGCCCGCGAACGCGAGCGGGCTGACCGCGAGCAGCGACGCCAGAGCGGCGGCGGCAACGATTCCAGCCTTCTTCAGCACAGTGGTTCTCCTGGGGGTCGCGAGTCCACCCGAAGGGGCCTCGTCCGTGTCGGCACGCTGATGGGCGGGAGCCCGTACCGGCTGGGAACGAATTTATCCGGAATCGCGATCCGCACCAAACCAGGTACCACTATCGTGCGGCAAAATCACTCTCGGTGAGGTTACGCCTCAGAACGGGGGATCTTGCCTGGTCGCGGTCGAGGAGCCTCTGTCGCGCAGGCACGCCCGGTGGTGGCACGATCCCCTGGGACAGGACCCTTCCGGGCGTTCCACGACGATTCCACGCATTCGGCCCACCGGCAATCTGCCGTCATCATCCCGAAATGCTCCATTCGCTGTCGTGGAATTGCGTGTCGCGCCGGGCCCGCAGCTCGCGGAATGCGTCGTTACATACCGGTCCCGGAGCCTCCGCGGCGGCCGGCACGCTCACGACCTACCAGGTCCTGGGCGTTGCGGATCGCCCAGCGTCCCCGCCCGACCGCGGACGAACGACGGCCCCACCGAGGAGCGGCAGACCGGCCGTCACCGGACACGATGATCTCGCGATCGACCACGTCCTGGGCGGCGGCAGCCAGGGACCGGGCGCCGTCGACCGCCCGTTCGTGCAGCAGATCGAGGGCCTCCACGCAGCTCAGATCGAGTTCCGCCGCGATCATCCCGATCGCGAGGTGGACCACGGGCGGCTCCCGCAGCTGATCCTCGGACAGGGGCGGCACGCTGTGCTGGTTCATGACGAACCTCCACGTGGTCGGCTTCCGGACACCTCGTCGAAGTCGTTCGCATCCCGACGCACATCCGGATCGGTCCGGACCGGTCGGCCGTGGCGAGACCGGCTCCTCGCGGCTCCGGGTTCCGTCGACAACCGGCCCGGAGAGGCTCCGGACCGGTCAGCGCCCGTGCCGGATCGACGTCGACCACGGTTGACCGCTGTTGCTGCGACACCCGGATCGAAGCGCACTGGTGCGTCATTCGCGCTGCCGCGGCTGGCAGCCGGCCGCGGTCAGGCCACCTGCAGGGACCACGTCGAGAGCCCGCCCGGCACGGGCGGTGGGCGTCACGTTCTGGCGATCTGGCCCGCCATTTCGTGACACTCGACTCGCCGCGCACAGCGCCTGCAGCCGGCTATCCGTCTGCACCTTCCGGGGCGTCGGGCTCGGACTGCTCCGGCAGATCCGGGACCTCGTCTGCGGGCAACGGTGGCAGGTCCGCTTCGGCGAGCTCCGGGATCTCCTCGTCCGGTAGCTCCGGCGCGGCGCGATGGGGCGGAAGGGGCGGAAGGGGCGGAAGTTCGTCGTCGGGCTCCGGCTGCTGCGGTGTCGCGTTCGCGTGCACTGCCATGGTGACCTCGGATGCTCGTCTACTCGTGCCACGACGGTACCTCCGCCACGCTCGTCGGATGCGCGTACCGACGCTGATCCGGCCCTCAGCCGCGGTGCGCGTGCGCGTCGATCACCAGGTCCGTCCCGTCGTGCGGCACACCCGACGCACCCGGAGCGCCCGCGGCGGAGCGCGAGCGCGCGGCCCACTCCCCCGCCAGGAGCTCGTGGCTGCGAACCCGGTCTGCGTGCTCGGTGGTGATCGTGGTGATCAGCAGCTCGTCCGCGCCGGTCGCGCGGGCCAGCGTCTCCAGCTGGTCGGCGACGGTCACGGGCGATCCGACGAACTGGGTGACCACCCGGTCCGCGACGCCGGCGCGCTCGGCGTCGGTCCACTCCCGGGCCGTCGCCTCGGCCGGGGTGACGTAGGGGCGGGCGCCGCGACCGGAGCGGATGTCGAGCACCCACTGGCCGTAGGGCGCGGCCAGCTCGCGGGCGGTGTCGTCGTCGGAGGCGACCACGACGTCGGCCGAGACCAGCACGTGCGGGTGCGGCACGCGGCCCGGCCGGAACGCGGCGCGGTAGGCGGCGACCGCGTCCAGCACGGCGTGCGGAACCGTGTGATAGCTCGCGGCGAACGGCAACCCCAGCTCACCCGCGACGTTGGCGCTGGCGCCCGGGCTCGAGCCCAGCACCACGAACTCGACGTCGGCGCCCTCGGCCGGCAGCACGTGCAGCGGTGCCCCGTCCGGGCGCCGCGCGGTGCCGTCGAAATAGGACAGCACGTCGGTGACCTGCTCGCGGTAGTCCGGCGACGGGTCCTCGGCGTGGAACCCGAGCAGCGCGCCGAGCGCCCCGAACAGCGACAGGTCGCCCGCGACGCGACCCGGCGAGGGCACCAGCAGCCCGTCCACCACCCGCGGTGGCGGTGGGGCCTGCGCCGGCCCGCCATCCGCGGCCGAGGCCCGGCCCTTCTCGATCAGGCGCAGGATCTTGTGCAGGTCGAACCGGCCCAGCCCGAGGTCGACCCGGCCGGGATGCACCGCGGCGACCGTCCCGAACTGCTCGGCGACCTGCAACGGGCGGGTGTTGGGCATCTGCACCGCGCCGGACCCGACCCGGATCCGTTCGGTCGCGGCGGCGATCAGACCGACCAGCACCGGCGTCGACGCCGACGCGACGCCGGTGTTGAGGTGGTGCTCGGCCACCCAGAACCGGTGGTAGCCGGCGCGCTCCGCGGCGCGGGCCAGGTCGATCGAGTTCCGCAGCGCATCGCCCGCGGTGCCGCCGGCGGGCACCGGTGAGAGGTCCAGGACCGACAGTGGGACCCATTGGGCAACCGTCACGGCTCCACCACCGTCCCGCGCTCGGCGGCCGGCAAGGGTGCGGGCACGAACGTCATGCGCTTCCCATCTCCACGGGTGGCGTCGCGGACTTCCGTCCCGCGATCGCGGCCAGTAGCTCCCGGGTGTACTCCTCCCGAGGAGCCTCGAACAGCTCCCCGGTGGGCCGCAGCTCCAGCAGCCGCCCGCCGCGCATCACCCCGACGCGGTGCGCGATCCGCCGCACGACGGCCAGGTCGTGCGAGATGAACAGGTAGCTCAACCCGCTCTCGGCCTGCAGCTCGCCGAGCAGCTCGAGCACCTGGGCCTGCACCGACACGTCCAGCGCGGACACCGGCTCGTCGCACACCACGAGGTCCGGGGACAGTGCCAGCGCACGCGCGATCGCGATCCGCTGGCGCTGCCCGCCGGAGAGCTCCACCGGCCGCCGCGCCAGCACCGACGACGGCAGCGCGACCCGCCCGGTCAGCTCCGCGGCCCG
>JAKDNL010000051.1 GCA_030451825.1 Pseudonocardia sp.
GACCGGCTACGTCGACACCCCGATCTACGACTACCGCGAGCTGCGCGCGGGTCACGTACTTCTCGGCCCCGCGATCGTCGAGGTGCCGACCACCACGGTCGTCGTGCCCGGTGGCACGACCGGCACCGTCGACAACCTCGGCAACCTGACCATCCGTGCCGACTCATCTGGGAGAACCGCATGACCATGCCGATCCCCGGCTCGGAGGCCTTCTCCAGCCGCCCCGTCGACCCGGACGAGCTGGCCCGCTCGCTGCCGTCCTCACTCGAGGTGCACACCGTCACCCAGGACCAGATCGACGACCTGGACCCGCTCACCTACGAGGTCATCCGGCACCGGCTCTGGTCGGTCACCGACGAGATGGGCGAGGCGCTCAAGCGCATGTCCGGCTCGCCGATCGTCACCGACGCCAACGACTTCGACTTCGCCATCTCCGACGAGCTCGGTCAGGAGGTCCAGGTCGGGCTCTACAACACGATGCTCGTCGGCGCCGTGGACCTGGCGATCTACTGGACGCTGCGGCACCGGGCGTCGAACCCCGGCATCGAGGCCGGCGACATGTTCCTCACCAATGACCCCTGGGTCGGTGGCGGGCTGCACCAGAACGACGTCATGGTCTACCAGCCCGTCTTCCACGACGGGAAGCTCTTCGCCTGGACCAGTGCGATCGCCCACCAGCCCGACCTCGGCGGGGTCGGACTCGGGTCCTTCTCCCCCGCCGCGCAGGACGTGTTCTCCGAGTCGCTGCCTACGCCGCCGATCAAGGTGGTGCGGGACGGGCGGTTGCAGGCCGACGTCGCCGACGTCTGGGTACGCCGCTCGCGCGTCCCGATGCTGGTCGGACTGGACCTGCGGGCCAAGATCGGCGCCAACAACGTCGGCGGCGAGCGGCTGCACGCGCTGATCGAGCAGTACGGCGCGGACACGGTCAAGGCCGTGATGAAGGCGATGATGTCCGACGCCGAGTCCCGGCTGCGCGGCAAGCTCACCACCCTGCCGGACGGCAGCTGGAGCGCCACCGGCTACCAGGACCAGTCGCACGAGGGCGACCGGAATCTGCACAAGATCACCGTGACGACGACGAAGTCCGGCGACCACCTCACCTTCGACTTCACCGGCACCGACCCGCAGGCCGGCGTCGTCAACTGCACCTACGCCGGGATGCGCGGCGGGGTCATGCTCGCGCTGCTCCCGATCCTGGCCGGGGACATCCCGTGGTCGGCAGGCGGGCTGATGCGCTGCTTCGACCTGGTCACCGAGGAGGGCACGCTCAACAACGCGACGTTCCCGGCGGCCGTCGGGCGCGGCCCGATCGGGCCGGCCTGGCTGACCGGCAGCCTGATCGCCGAGTGCCTGTCCCAGATGCTCGACCGGGACCTCGAGCTCGGCAAGAACGTGCAGGCCACCTGCTGCGGGACATGGGACACCGCGGTGATCGCAGGGCTGGACGAGCGAGGCGAGCAGCCCGCACCGTTCCTGTCGATCATGATGGAGCCGATGGCGGGCGGCTACGGCGCGCGTCCGCACGCCGACGGCGTCGACACCGGCGGGCTGTTCTGCATCCCGATGGGCCGGGTCCCGGACGTCGAGATGACCGAGTTCCTCTACCCGCTGCTCACGCTGTGGCGGCGCGAGGTCCCCGACTCCGGCGGCCCCGGCCGGCACCGCGGCGGGCTGGGCGCGTCGATGGCCTTCACCCCGCACGGCACCAGCCTGCCGATGGGGCTGGTGCTCGCCTCCGCCGGCAAGGCCGTCGCGCAGAACGCCGGCCTGTCCGGCGGGCTGCCGGGCAACAGCGGGCTCGACGTCGTCGCACGCCAGAGCCGGGTGGGCGAGCTGATGGCGGCCGGCACGATGCCGGCCGAGCTGTCCGAGGTGTCCGACACCCTGGAACCGGGACAGAACTACGCGTCGAGCTACCTGGCACCCGGCGAGGTCTTCGCGATGACCTGGCAGGGCGGCGGGGGCTACGGCGACCCGCTGGTCCGCGAGCCCGAGGCGGTCGCCCGCGACCTGCGCGAGCAGAAGATCACCGCCGACGCCGCCCGCATGGTCTACGGGGTCATGCTGTGCGACGGCGAGGTGGACGCCGCGGCGACCGACGCAGAGCGATCCCGGCTGCGCGACGTGCGCCGGAACCGCTCCCGGGTGACCGGGCGGACCCGCGGCACGGCGGACCTGGCGGCGGGCAGGCGGGTCGACGACAACCTCGTCGAAGTGGGAACCGACGTGGCCTGCCGGCACTGCGGCGAGATCCTCGGCGACACCGCGGACGGCGCCCTGGCGCTCGCGGTCTACGACGGCGACCCGACCGAAGCCGGGCCGCAGATCATCGCGACGGCCGCCGACTACGTCGACGCGCCGGTGGTTTTCCGCCAGTACAGCTGCCCGTCCTGCTGGACGGCGCTGTCCTCGGCGGTCGTGCCGTCCGACCACCCGGACGCGGCGACGAGCCTCGGCCGGCTGACCGTCACCACCGGATGACGATCCGGGTGGGCGAGGTCATGCTCGCCCACCCGGACCCGGCGCCGGCCTCTTCAGCCCAGTTCCAGCGCCCCGAGGAGAAGTGCGGTCCTGACACCACGTCGGAGACCTGCCCGTCCGGCGAGGACGTCCTTCCCTTGCGCAGTCGAACCAGTGCACGACCGGCGTCGTACCTCACGCCAGGAGGGTGCCCGGGGCCGGCTGGTACGGCTGGAAGAAGTCGTTGGCGCTCGCACCGGCCAGGGTGAGCACCAGCGTCGGCACTGCAACACCGTCGATCTGTTCGCGGATGATGTCGGCGTGCCCCGCGTGCCGGGCACACTCCTCGACCAGGTGCACCAGGTAGTACCGAGCGTGAATCGGCCGGGCGTCGAAGATCCCGTGCCATGGTGCAGGAGGCGCCATGGTGTCGCCGGCCGGATCGGTCGCGGTGGCTGTGGCGAGTAGCTGAGCCCGCACCCGATCGAAGTTCTCGATGGTCCCGGCCACCGTCTCGTCATCGCGCACGGTGAAGCTGTCGGTGAACGCGGCGTAGGCCACCGGATCGACCGGCTGCTCGGTGACTTCGGTTCGCAGCCGCTGCAGTGCTCCGTGCATGACGTAGGCCGCGTGCTTGATGATGCCCCCGACCGACAGCGCACTTCGGCACGGCGTCTCGCGCGCCTGTTCCTCCGTCAGGCCGAACGCGGCGGCGCGGATGGCCGTGAGCTGTTCGTCGATGTAGTTGACCAGGCCAGTGACCTCGTCGTGTTGGGCGGGCGCGTACATCGTGCGACCTCCGGGCTTCGTGGTGGGCGGTATGGGCACGACCCTGCCGCCCATAGCGGTCATCTCCTGTCCGCTATCCGCTCATCCGACGGCGTGGATGCCGAGACTCGGCCTGACGAACCTCTTGCTGGGCGCCGCAGGCGGCTGGCGACGACGTGGACCACGACCGAGGACGGTCACGAGGCCGGCGGCATCGACGTGCTCACCGTGCGGGACGGGCGGATGGAGGGGGCAATCGCGGGGGACTCCCGTTCATCTACCGAAACCCGACGGCGACTACCGCACCATGCGTGCCGCCTCCACACGGACGGACCGAACCATCGCCGCCGCGGCCGGTGACGGGGGCTCCGCCGTGACGACCTGCAGCGAGCCGCTCGATCCGGCTGGGTCGCGGACCGGAAGCCAACGCACCTCCCTGGGCACGGCCTCGGCCGCGAGTCCCGGGACCCGCGTGATCCCCAGCCCGGCGGCGACCAGCCCGAACCGGGCGGCCCAGTTCCGCACCGCGTGACCGATCCGGGGCCGGTCGATTCCGGGCCACGGCCCGAACTGCGGCTCGTCCAGGGGGCCGGACCCGACGATCCACGTCTCGTCGGCCAACATCCGGTCCACCGACTACGGCGTCGGCTACAGCCTCGCGCTCATCGCGCCTGCGTTCTACCAGTTCTACCTGCAGGGGTTCGACGGCATCATGCCGGCGCACCTCGCCCCGGCCGTCCTGATCCTGCTCGCCGGGTTGCTGATCAGCGTCGGCGGCTTCCTCGGCCCGGAGACGAAGGACGTCGACATGGACGACGACAGCACGATCCCGGCACTGTCCTGACCGGACACGAGGTGACGGTCGGCGGCCTGGTCACCGCCAACCCGGTGTGGGTCGGCTCGTCCGAGCTGACCATAACCCGCGACGGGCTGATCACCTGCATCGACGCGGGCACGGGTGCCGAGGTGGCGAAGTCGGTGAACGAGAGCGCCGCCGCCCGGCACCAGCTGGACATCGCGGACTACGCCTTCGTCTCCGGCGACGGACGCGTGCGGCCGGCGGGCTCGGCGCGGCTCGGCGACGGCCTGCTGAACCGCTCCGGGCTCGCGCAGGTGGACCTGGACGACTGGCTTGCGGTGCTGGCCGCCGGCGTCGAGCACGGCGCGGCACGCGGTTGTCCGGTCATCGGCAGCATCGCCCTCGGCGATCCGGGTGCTGCCGCGCGGATGGGACACGCGCTGGCGGGGGTGGTTCCCGCCGTCGAGCTCAACATCGGCGCCCCGCACGGCCGCGAGGCACGCGCGGTGCGCCAGCTGACCGAAGCGGACTCCGTGCGTGACGCCGTGCGGGTCGTGCGGGCCGCCGTCGACGTACCGCTGTTCGTCAAGCTGCCCGGGCAGGCCTCGGACGTCGTCGGTCTGGTCGGCCGCTACCCCGGCTTCCTGCCGGACCTCGACGGTGGCGCGGTGCTCGGGTCCTGGGGCGCCTGGGGGTCACCGGGATGCCTGCCGATGAGCCTGTACTGGATCAGCAAGACCCGGACGGCGCTCGGCCCCGGGGTGCCCCTGGTCGGCACCAACGGCGCGCGCACCACGACCGACGTGCTGCGGTTCCTCGCCTCCGGGGCCCGGGCCGTCGAGGTCGTCACCGCACTGTGGATCGACGGCCCCGCGGTGCTCGCGGAGCTGGTCGCCGGGGTCGATGCCTACCTCGACGCGCACGACGTCGACCTGGACGGGTTCGTCGGCAGCGCTCTCGCCGGGGCCCGCGACTACTCGGACATCCTGCCGATCCAGCCACCCGCGTGGCTGCCCTACACCGCCCGCTGGTCGAGGTCGTCGGGCCGGTAGTGGCCGCCGAGCTCGGCGGTGAGCTCCCGCGCGGTGTCGACGACGACGCGCAACTCGGGCGCGTCATCGGACATCGACAACGTGTTGTCCGGGCCGACGATGGCGATGGTGGCGCAGATCCCGTACTCGTCGAACACCGGCGCCGTCACGGCGACGACACCGGGGGTGCTCATCGCCGAGCAGTGGCCGACGACGCGAACCCGTTCGATGTCGGCGCGCAACTCGTCGCGCGCCGTACCGGACAGGGTCGCCATCAGCCGTTCCATGGACAGCTGGTCCGCGTGGTAGGCGAGGAAGACCTTGCTCTGGGCCGTGTCCAGCGGCAGGTGGCTGCCGACCCGCACGGACACCACCACGATGGTGGACAGGTTCTCCTCCACCCGGGAGACCACCGGGCCGGTGAGGCCCCAGAGACTGAGCACCACGCTCGTCTGCGTGGCTCGGGAGAGCGCCTGCATGTGCCGCGGGGCCAGGCTGATCACCCGCCGGCGGCCGATGGCGAACGCGCCGACCTGGAGCAACAGGCCACCGGGCACGTAGCCGCCTTCGGCGCTGCGTTCGAGCAACCCGGCCGCGAGGAGCGAGGTGCAGTACCGGTACGCGGTGGTGCGGTTGAGTCCGAGCCGCTCCGCGACCTCGCCGGCCATCACCTCCGGCGTGGCCGGATCGAACAGCGAGAGGATCTGGCTGACCCGGCTGACCGCCTGGATGTCTGCCTGGTCGCCACGATCCGATCGGCCCCGCTCCGGCGACCTACTCACGGGAGCCTCCGTCGGACGGTGATCGCGAACCTGGCAGCGGCGTTCACTTCGTGAACACCTCAGACAGGCTACCGGAGGTCGGCGGCATACTCGGTGTCCTGGCGCCAGCTAGCCTGCCAAGCGCCGGCTTCTCTGGACAGCTCTGACGGAGTGCCGTCGCCGTTCTGGGCCGGCCGATCCGCGAAGACATCGCCAGTCAGCCGCGGGCGGCGCGGACCCGCTCGTGCAGCTCCGCCACCTGCGCCGTCGACCGGTGCCCGGCCAGCTCGGCGTCCAGCTCACCGACCCGCCACGCGTTCGACCACACCAGGGACCTTCAGACCGCGGTACTGCGGGTCGTCGTCAGCGAGCACCGGGCCGGTGAACACGACGAGCTTGCGGTCGTGGTCCCCGGCGTTGTCGAGCAGGTAGTCCTCAAGCCCGAGCCACAGCTCGCGGTCCTGGTTGAACGACGACGCCTGCGGCGCGGCATTGGTGTAGAAGAACGTCTCCGACTCGGCCCGCTCGGCTTCGGCCTGCTCGCCCACACCGGGTCCCGACGCCGGACCAAGTGGCCGCGGTCGAGGTCGTTGTCGGCGTAGATCTCCTCGCCTGCCTGCTCCTCGGCCGGGAGCCGGTCATCGAGCCGCCAGTCATCGGAGCGCTCCACGTCGCGCAGACTCGCGCCGTCGATCGCGACGGCGGTGGCCGCGGCGAGGCGACGATCCGGGCGATGCGGCGTGGAGAAGTGGGTGAAGGCCAGTGGCACGGTCGTCACACCGGGCGCGGTGGGCATCGGTGCGGGGCACGCCGAGGAAGTCCGGGGCGTAGCCGAGCGAGTGGGTAGCGTTCATGGCGGAGTCCGTAGGGGCGCCGGGTGAACGCGGCATGACGTTCGCCGACGTCTCCGCCCGGCACTCCGGGGCATCGCCGGTGCAGCGCTGCAAGGTCTCCCCCGCTCGAACACACCTTCGATCAGATCGCCCGGGGCGGGCGGTTCACAGGTCATCCGGCGGTTGTCGTGTCCTCCATCTGCTCGACGGCGTCCGCCATGTCCTGCTCGGTCGGGGCGTCGTCCTGAGTCAGATCGCGCCGCCAGTAGCCGGTGAAGGACACTCCGCGCTTGTCCAGCCCACGCTCGGACACCAGGTGCCTGCGGACCGCACGGACCGCGGCCGCCTCACCGGCCACCCAGGCGAACACGGCCCCCTCCGGCAGCTCGGCCGCGCGCACCGCGGCGGGCAGCGCGTCGCCGTCGCCGGTGCGGTGCACCCAGTGCACGCTCACCTCGGCGGCCGACGACCACTGCTGTTCCTCGCCCGGCCCGGTCACCTCGGCGACGACGACGGCCCGTGTCCCGGCCGGCAGCTGCTCCACGGTGGCACCGATCGCCGGCAGCGCGGTCTCGTCACCGACCAGCAGCCGCACCGGCTCGCCGGACGGCGTCCGGTAGGTCGCGACGGCGGGCCCGAGCACCCCGACGACGTCGCCGAGCGCGGCCCGCGCCGCCCAGCGGCTCGCCGGACCGGCGTGTTGGTCGTCCTCGTGCAGCACGAAGTCGATCACCATCCGGCCGGTGGCGGTGTCCAGCGCCCGCACCGTGTACGACCGCATCCAGGGCCGGATCTCCTCCGGGACCGCGAGGTAGCGGGCGAACCAGCCGGCCACGCCGCTGCCGTCGTCGGGCGCCCCGGGGATCTCCGGGACGCCGCCGTCCCGGGCCAGGAAGATCTTGACCTGCTGGTCGGGGGCGATCGGCACGGCGGCGCGGAGGTCATCGGCCTCCAGGGTGATCCGGCGCATCAGCGGGGTCACCGGCTCGACGCCGGCCACCCGGCCGAGCACGTACGGGGGCAGGGGCTGGGTCACGGGCTCTCCTCGGTGTCTGCGCCGGCCCCGTCCGGGGCCGGGATCAGCCGCCAGCCGCGGGCGCGGCGGCGGGACTCCCAGAACGCGGCATAACGGCCGCCGCGGGCGATCAGCTCGTCGTGCGTGCCCTGCTCGGCGACGCCGCCGTCGTCGAGCACCACGATCGTGTCCGCGGCGACGACGGTCGGCAGCCGGTGCGCGATCACCAACACGGTGCTGCGCTCGGCCAGCGTCCGCAGCGATGCCTGGAAGAAGCGCTCGTTCTCCGGGTCCAGCGCCGCGGTGGCCTCGTCCAGCAGCACCACGTCGGCGTCCTTGAGCAGCGCGCGGGCGATCGACACCCGCTGCCGCTCGCCGCCGGACAACGACGTGCCGCCCTCGCCGACCCGGGTGTCCCAGCCGTCGGGCAGCCGCTCGACGATCTCGGTGACCCCGGCCAGCCGGGCCGCCTCGGTGACCTCGACATCCGCTGCGTCCGGCCGGCCGAGCCGCACGTTCTCGGCCAGCGTGCCATCGAACAGGTAGACGTCCTGGAAGACCAGGGACAGCTGCGCCATCAGGTCCTCGGTGGTCTGCTCCCGCACGTCCGCGCCGCCGACCCGGACCGTCCCGTCCTCGACGTCGGCGAACCGGGCGATCAGCCGGGTGACCGTGGTCTTGCCGGACCCGGATGCGCCGACCAGGGCGACCGTGGACCGGGGCGGGATCGTCAGCGACACCCCGCGGAGCACCGGTTCGCCGGGCCGGTACCCGAAGGAGACGCCGTCCAGCTCGACGGCGCCCGGCTCCGGCCGCGAGACCGACGACGCCGGCTCGGGCAGCGACCGCTCGTCCAGCACGGTGGCGAGGCGCCGCAGGTCGTTGCGGGTCATCCGCAGCACGCCGGCGTAGTCGCCGACCTCGGCCAGCGGTCCGGTGAACCGGGCGGCGAGCGCGACCAGCGCGATCATCCGCACCGGGTCCAGCGAGCCGCCCAGGACGAGGAACGCGCCGGTCAGGATCAGCACCGAGAACGCGACCTGGACGGCAAACCCGCCGGCGACGATCCCGGCGGTGGCGTACCAGACCGACCGGCGCCCGGCCCGCTGCTGCCCGGCCAGCGCGTCCTCCAGCGGCGCGTACCCCGCGGTGGACCGGCCGAAGGCCCGAAGCACCCGCTGCGCGCGGGCGAACTCGACCACCCGGTTCGCCGACTCCACGGCGGCTGCGTCGTCGCGCTCGTCGGCCCGGCCGACCCAGCGGGCCGCGTACCGGAAGGCCACATAGAGCAGCGGGGCGCAGACCAGCGTCGCCACCGCCAGCCGCCAGTCGAAGAACAGCATCGCCAGCACGATCGTTGCCGGGGTCGCGATCGCGACCACCAGCGGCGCGAGCATGTGCGCGAACAGGCCGGCCACCATCGTCGTGCCGCCGGTGACCAGCCGGGACAGCCGGCCGACCCGCTCGCCGGAGAACCAGCCCAGCGGCAGCGTCACCACGTGGTCGCCGAGCCGCTCGTGCAGCGTCGTCAGCACGATCAACGCCATGTCGAACCCGCGCATGGCCTGCACGTAGTGCGCCACGCAGGTCGCGGCCACCGCGACTGCGATCGCGCCGCACCACAGCAGCGCGGCCGCGGTGTCCCCGACGAGCAACGCGGACAGGAACGGCACCAGCAGCACCGTCGCCACGCCCTGCAGCACGCCGTAGCCGCCCACCCAGGCCAGGTAGCGGAACATCCGGCCCCGGTGCGCCGGGCCGAGGATGGTCAGCAGGTCCGCGATCATCGGTGCGCCTCCCCCTGCGTCGCCCGCCACATGGCGGAGTAGCGGCAGCCGGCGGCGACCAGCTCGTCGTGCGTGCCGTACTCGGCCACCCGCCCGTCGACGATCACCGCGATCGCGTCCGCGCCGGTGACCGTGGACAGCCGGTGCGCCACCACCAGGACGGTGCGGCCGCGGGCCAGCTCGGACAGCGCGTCCTGGATCTCGGCCTCGGACTCCGGGTCGGCGAACGCGGTCGCCTCGTCGAGCACCAGGACCGGGGTGTCGGCGAGCAGCGCGCGGGCGATCGACACCCGCTGCTCCTCACCGCCGGACATCCGGGCGTCGTCGCCGACGACCGAGTCGTAGCCGCGGGGCAGCCGCTCGATCCGCTCGTGGATCCGGGCCGCCCGGCAGGCCGCGTGTGTCCGGGGGCGGGCCCGCCGCCACCCGGTCGTCGACTCCGGCAGCGGTCACGTCTCCTCCAGCAGCGGGCGCAGGGTGTCGACCAGGGCGGGCGTCGAATTAGGTGAACCTTAGCTATCTCTGAACCCGATTCGCAATCCCCGGGACGTACGCTCCCCCGATGACCAGCACGCCGGGGACGCGGCCGGGGAACCGGCCGGGGCCCAAGCCGCGCCTGACCCGGGACGAGATCGTCGACGCGGCCGTCGAGGTCGGGGTGGAACGGCTGTCGGTGGCCGCGGTGGCGGCCCGGCTCGGCGTCGCGCCCGGCACCCTCTACCGCTACGTCGACGGCCTGGAGGAGATCGCCGCGGCGGCCGTCGCGGCGATCTTCGCCCGGACCCCGCTGCCGGACGCCGGACGCGGCTGGCGGCCGTTCCTGGAGGACGAGGCCGAGCTGGTCTTCGCGCTGATGCTGCGCTACTCCGGCCTGGTCCGGGACAACCGCGCCGACCTCATGCCGGTCGCCGGGGACCGGCTGCGCCGGATCGTCGGCGTGCTCGCCGACGCCGGGTTCGAGCCGACGCCGGCCGCGCGGGTCGCCGACGCGGTGCTCGACATCGTCGCCGACGGGGTGAACCAGACGATGTGGGTGCGCGGCGAAGCCGGTCCTGGCGGGATCTCCGCCGAGGCCCGGGAGTACCTGCACGCGCTGCCGCCGGAGGTGCACGCCGAGGTGACGGCGATGATGACCGACCCGTGGGCGCACGTCCGGGACAAGGTCGCGCTGGTGCTCGACGGCGTCGAGTTCCGCCGGGACGCCGGGCGGCCCGGCTGGTCCGGCATCGGCTGAGCCCGGCCGGAGTCATCGGGTTCGGCCCGGCTCGGCCGGCGTTGTGGTCGCCGTCCGTGTCGAGCAGGTCCGGTTCCGACACGACCCCGCGCGCTGAGCGAAGCCGCGGAGCGCACAAGATCGCCGCAACTGGCAGGAACGCGACAGATCTGTCGCTTCTGTGCCAGTTGCGACGATCATCGGCACCGATCCTGCCCGGTGCCGGCTGCCGTCCGCGGTGATGATCACGGCCCCGGTGTTGCGCTCCCGGTAGTAGGCGGCGATGTGCTCCACGGTCGGCGTGCGCTCCGGTGATCGCCCGCCCTACCCGCCGGCGCGGGCCAGCCTGCTCGCGCAGACCGCGCCGGTCCCGGACAGCGCCACCATCACCACCAGGTAGGCCGACGCCCCGGGCATCCCCAGTGGCGAGGCGAGCAGCAGCGTGGTCAGGATCGGCGCCAGCGCTCCCCCGAAGATGGAGCCGAGTTGGTAGCCGACCGAGGAGCCGCTGTAGCGGATCTCGGGCGGGTAGACCTGGGAGGCCAGCGCGGCCGAGGGGCCCCACATGGCGTCCGAGGCGATCCGCGACGTTCCGATCGCGAGTGCGATGAGCACCAGCGACCCGGTGCTCATCAGCGGCAGGAACGCCGCGATCGCGACCGCGGTCGCCACGGCCCCCCAGGCCACGGTCCGGCTCAGCCCCCAGGTGTCCGCGCGCTGTGCGAACCACAGCGTCAACGGCAGCTCGATCAGTGCCACGACCAGCACGATCGCCAGCAGAGGGGCCCGGGACAGCCCGAGCTCGGAGGTGCCGTAGGAGATCGAGAACACCGCGGCGATGTAGCCCACGGCGGTGATCCCGCCGAAGATCGCGATCCCGCAGAGCACCTGTCCGAAGTGGTCGCGCAGCACGGACACGATCGGCAGCCGCATCGACCCGGTTCGCTCGGACGCCGTGAACTCGGGGCTCTCCTCGACCTTCAGCCGGACGTAGAGGCCCAGACCGACCAGCAGCGCGCTGAGCAGGAACGGCACCCGCCAGGCCCACGCGGTCAGTGCCTCTGGCGCGAACACGGCCGCCAGCAGCAGGAACGCCCCGTTCGCGGCAACCAGCCCGATCGGCACCCCGAGCTGCGGGAAGCTGCCGAAGAATCCGCGTCGCTCCTCCGGCGCGTGCTCGACCGAGATCAGCACCGCCCCTCCCCACTCGCCGCCCACCGCGAACCCCTGCAGCACGCGCAGCAGCACCAGCAGGATCGGCGCCGCGACGCCGATCGTGGCGTAGGTGGGCAGCAGTCCGATCAGCGTGGTCGAGACCCCCATCGTGACCAGCGTCGCGACCAGGGTGTTCTTCCGGCCGAGCCGGTCCCCGAGGTGACCGAAGATCACCCCGCCGATCGGCCGCGCGACGAACCCGACCGCGAACGTGCCGAACGCGGCCAGCGTCGCGGCGAGTGTGGAGCCACCGGGAAAGAACTGCGGCCCGAACACGATGATCGCGGCGAGGCCGTAGATGTAGAAGTCGTACCACTCGATGGACGTGCCGACGAGGCTGGCGAGCGCGACCCGGCGGAGGCGCCGTGGGTCGTGCGGCGCCGCCGCGGACGACTGCGGTCCGGATTCCTGCGGCGCGGCGGGCGAGCTGGTCACGGCGGCCTCCATTGGTCGTCTGAACGGCCGGATCATGCCGCCCACCCGGTTGCCGCGCGCCGGTCTTTCCGCTGGGTGGAAAGGAATCCGGCTCGGGCGTCGGCGGGGACGAGGTCAAGGAACATCCACCGGGCCCCGGGCGCCAGCCCGAGCGGTTCTACAGGTCGAGAACCAGGCGCGGGCAGGCGGCCCGCGACACGCAGACGAACATCGTGTCGTGGGCGGCGCGCTCGTCGGCGCTCAGCAGCGCGTCGCGGTGATCCACCGTGCCGGAGACCACCCCGGTCTCGCAGGTACCGCAGGTGCCCTCCCTGCAGGACGAGAGCGGCCCGGCGCCCGCGGCCTCCAGGACCTCCAGCACGGAGCGTCCCGCCGGCACCTCCAGTACCTCCCCGCTGCCGGCCAGCTCCACCTCGAACCCCTCGTCGGCGGCACCGTCCGCGGCCTGCGCAACGAACCGCTCAACGCGCAGCCTCCCGGCCGGCCAGGGCGCGGTGTGCTTCTCCACGGCCTCCAGCAACGGCTCCGGGCCGCAGCAGTAGACGAGCGTGTCGCCGTCCGGCCCGCCGAGCGCGGCATCCAGCTCGAGCACGCCGTACTCGTCCTGAGGGCGCAGCGTGACCCGGTCCCCGTACGCGGCGCGCAGCTCGCCGGCGAACGCCATGGACGCCGCGGTGCGCCCGCCGTAGGTCAGCCGCCAGCGCGCGCCCGCGGCGTCGGCCGCGGCCAGCATCGGCAGGATCGGGGTGATCCCGATCCCGCCGGCGACGAACACGTACTGCCCGGCCGGCTCCAGCGCGAAGTGGTTGCGCGGGCCGCGGACCCGCACCGTCGCGCCGGCGTGCAGGGTCTCGTGCACCCGCGCCGACCCGCCGCGCCCGGCCGGCTCGCGCAACACCGCGACCCGCCACGACGTCGTGTCGGCCGGGTCGCCGCACAGCGAGTACTGGCGGACCGGCCCGCCGTCGAGCAGCAGGTCGACGTGCGCGCCGGGAGCCCACTCCGGCAGCGGCGCGCCATCGGGGTCGCGCAGGGTCAGCGCCACGACGTCACGGGCCGGCTCCGCGCGGGTGTGCACGACCAGCTCCCGTTCGGGCTCGACCGTCCGCGCACTCACCGCGGGCTCCCGCTCAGCGCGGCGGCCCGGTTCGCCGGGCTCGACGACACCGAGGGCACCGGGCCGATCTCTCGTCCCTGGTCGTGGCCCCGGGGGTGACCCAGCAGCCAGTTCCACACGTCGACCGGGTCGTCGGCGACGGTTTCGGCACCGCAGTGGCAGGTGCCCAGCAGCCGGTCGCTGCCGGGCAGCCACACTACGCGCAGCACGCCCGGGCCGGTGAGCATCCGGGTAGGGCGCACCTCAGCAGCTCCCTACGGCAGCCGGGGCGGCCTCCGGCGACTCGGTCAGCCGGGCCAGCATCCGGCGGGCGGCCAGGCCCCCCGTGTCGATGTTGATCGAGAGTTCCTGGCTGCCCGGCGGGTCCGTCGCCACGACCCGCTCCAGCACGTCCAGCGCCGCGACGTCCTGCAGCACGACGGTGCGGTTCTGCTCGGCCAGGAAGTCCGAGACCTCCTGGTCCGCCGGCGCGAAGTCGCGTGCGACGGCCCAGAAGTCGTGCGTGGAGTGCTCGGTCTCCGGGGTGATCGCGTAGACGACCTCGACGTGGAAGGCGTCCGGGTCACTGCCGTCCGGGTGCGGCACGGAGCCGACCGGGGCGATCCGGGAGTGCAGCAGGTACAGGCACGGCGGCGTGTACTCGATGTCCTGCCAGCGTGAGATCCGCCCGGACAGCCCGGTGGAGCGCGCATAGAACGGCGGGCAGTCCGCGTCGTCCATGTGCCGGCTGACGTAGACCACCCCGGCGTCCTCGTCGACCTCGGTGGTGATCGGCGTGCCGGCCACCTCCGGGGTGCCGATGTAGCCGCCGTGCAGGTAGGTCTCGTGCGAGAGGTCGAGCAGGTTGTCCACCAGCAGCCCGTAGCGGGCGGCCAGCGGTTCCATGCCGGACACCGTCGTCCAGCCCGCGCGGTCCAGCCAGGGTGCGCGCGGGATCCGGGTCGCGTCCGCCCGCTCCGGCTCGCCGATCCAGACCCAGACGAACGAGTCCTGCTCGACGACCGGGTAGCTCGACAGGCGCGCGGTGCGCGGCACCCGGGCCTGGCCCGGCACCGCGACGCAGCGTCCGTCGCTGCCGTAGGTGAAGCCGTGATAGCCGCACACGACCTGGTCGTCGACCAGCCGGGTGGGGGCCTGCGACAGCGGGAACCGGCGGTGTACGCACCGGTCGGACACGGCGGTGACCTCACCGGGTCGGGTGCGCCAGAACAGGATCGACTCGCCGCACACGGTGCGGGAGAACAGCTCCTGGCCGATCTCGCGCCCGTAGGCGGCGACGTACCACTGGTTGCGCGCGAGGGTGCTCACGAGGGCCTCCGGACCGAGGTGGGGCTGCTGCGATGCAGCCGGTCCCGGAAAGTGTCGGCAACGGCGCCCACCCGTCGGAACACCGTTTCCGGCAGCCGGGAACCGAACCCGGGAACCCGGGTCAGACGCCGGTGGTGGTGACCGAGCCGTGCCACGGGATGATCAGTTTCTTGGCCGCAGGTGCAGCTCGCTCGACGCCCGGCACCCGGGTGGCCGACGCGGAGGACGGTGACAACCCCAGCACGGCGACCGTGTAGTCGGCGACCAACAGCGTGAAGCCGCGCCGGGCCGACTCCGGTTCGAACCGGTGCCCGGTGCCGAACAGCCGCTCGGCGGCGGTGCACACCCCCTCGACCTGTTCGGCCAGCTGGGCGGCGAGCGGGGTCAGCACCGGCTGTCAACCGCTGACGGCCGCGACCTGGCCGGCTTCCGGCATCCGGCAACCCTCCTGCGCCGCGGGGCGCGCCGTCGGCGAGGATGGCGCCCCCGAGCAGGAGGGAGCAGCGATGCCGAGCACCGGCCGGGGGCCCCGGGACCGCGTTCCGCCGGGGTCGACGGGGCCGGTACTCGGTCGCGGGCTGCAGATCCTGGGCGCGTTCGACGCGTCCCGCCCGGCGATGACGCTGTCCGAGATCGCCCGGCACACCGCGATGCCGGTCTCCACCGTGCACCGGCTGCTCGGTGCGCTCGTCGCGTGGGGAGCGCTGGAGCGCGCCGAGGACGGCACCTACCGGATCGGGCTGCGGCTCTGGGAGATCGGCTCGCTGGCCCCGCGCAGCCAGGCCCTGCGCGACCGGGCCCTGCCGTTCCTGGAGGACCTGAGCCAGGTCAGCCGGGAGAACGTACAGCTCGCGGTGCGCGAGGGCACCGAACTCGTGTTCCTGGAGCGGATCGCCGGCACCGGCGCCGTCCCGGTGCTGACGCGGGTGGGCGGACGGTTCGCGCTGACCAGCACCGGGGTCGGGCTGGTCCTGCTCGCGCATGCCCCGCCGGAGGTGCAGGAGGAGGTCCTGGCCCGGCCGGTCGAGGCCCTGACGCCGTACACGGTGACCGACCCGGCCCGGCTGCGCGGGATGCTCGCCGACACCCGGACCCGCGGCTTCTCGGTCAGCGACCGGCAGGTCACCGACGACGCGCTGTCGGTCGCCGCCCCGGTGCACGACCACGCCGGCCGGGTCGTGGCCGCGGTGTCGCTGGTCGTGCACGCCGGTTCGGTGCCGGCCCGCCAGCTGGCCACCCCGGTCCGCACCACCGCGCGGGCGATCTCGCGTGCGCTGGGGGCGCCGTGACCGGTCCCGACCGGGCCCGCGGCCGCGGCCGGCGCTTGCGCTGCTGGTGGCGGTGGTGACTGTCCTACTCGCGGAATCGGGTCAGAGCACGTGTGAGAGGGCGAGCGCGCCCCCGTCGATCGGGTAGATCCCGCCCGTCATGTAGCTGGAGGCGTCCGAGGCGAGCAGCAGTGCCAGGCCTTTGAACTCGTCGGTGTGCCCGATCCGTCCCAGCGGCACCGCCTGCTTCCAGACTTCCTCGCCCGGATCGAACCCGGATCCGATGTTGGTCCGGAACGGTCCCGGGGCGATCGTGTTGACCGTGACGCCCGAGCCGGCGAGGTCCAGCGCGGCCTGCCGGGCCAGGCTCACGACCGCCGCCTTCGTCGCGACGTAGGAGTAGGCCACCATCGGATCGGTCCGCAGGCCGGCCGTCGACGCCGTGAGAACGATCTTGCCGCGTCCCTGCGGGCGCATCAGACCGGCGGCCGAGCGCAGCGTGGCCAGGACACCGTCGAGGTTGACCGCGGCGACGCGCTCCCAGCTGTCCATCGGGAACTCCTCGATCCGCCACGCCGGATCGGTGTAGCTCGAGCCGATCGAGATGCCGGCGTTGACGAAGACACCGTCGAGCCGGCCGTCCTCGTCGAACGCGGCGCGCAGCGCGGCGTCGACCGCGCCGGGGTCGGTCACGTCGACCACACGCCCCCGGACCGATCTGCCGTCGGCACCCAGCCGTGCGGTCTCGTGCTCCACCCGCTCGGCGCTGTGGTCGAGCACCGTCACGGTCGCGTCCTCGTCCAGCAGGATCTCGGCGATGGCCAGGCCGATGCCGCTGCCGCCGCCGGTCACGGCGAAGGCGCGGCCGGCCACGTCGAACAGTGTCCTGGCGCGTGGGGTCCTGGCGCGTGGGGTCCTGGCGCGTGGGCGGGAACGGTCGGTCACACGGACTCCTCGGGTCGGGGCTCGGGGGCGGACGCGACCGTGACGTCGACGAGCACCTTGACAGCGTCCGGGGCACGGTGGGCCATGGCCAGTGCGTGGCCGCACTGATCGAGCGGGTGGCGCACGACGGGAAGCCGGTCGAGCGCGGATGCCCAGCGGCCAGCCAGTTCCGCGGCCCGCACGAACTCCTCGCCCGTGCAGCAGCTCGAACCGAGGATGCTGAGCTCCTTCGCGGCGATGGCGCCCGGGTGCACCGGGCCGGACGACGAGCTCAGCCCGACCACAACGACGACGCCGCCGACGCGCACGATGTCCAGCGCGGTATCCAGGACGGCGGGCACTCCCGTCGCGTCCAGGACGGCGTCGGCGCCACGGCCGTCGGTCCGGTCCAGGACCCGTTCACGTAGCCGCTCACGGTCGGTATCGGTCGTTGCCGAGGCGCCCCACAGCTCGCCGGCCTCGGCCCGTGCCCGGGCCGGGTCGACCAGCAGGACCTCCGCCCCGCGGTCGGCCAGCGCGAGGCAGATGCCCTGTCCGACCGCGCCGCCGCCGAACACGACGGCCCGGTCGCCGTCGCCGACACCGGAGCGCGCGACGGCATGCACTGCGACCGAGAGGGGCTCGACGAGGGCCGCGACGACGTCGCTCACTGCGCCCACCCGGACCACCTGCGAGCCCGGTACCATGATCTGCTCGGCGAGGCCGCCGTCGCGGTGCACCCCGATGATCGAGAGCTGCAGGCATGCGTTGACCGCCCCGGCCGCGCACATGTGACACGAGCCGCAGGACAGCAGCGGCCACACCGCGACCCGCTCGCCGACGGCGAGCCGCCCGCTCGGGTCGTGCATCACCTCGGCGCCGATCTCGTGGCCCTGGACCCGGGGCAGCCCGGGCCCAGACCCCGACAGCGCAGACCCCGACAGCGCCGCGTCGTCGCCGTCGTAGAGATGCACGTCGGACCCGCAGATCCCGACGGCCAGCGGTCGCAGCAGAACCTCTCCGCGTCCCGGCGACCCGGGTGGCTCCAGGTCACGGACGACGACCTCCCGAGGAGCCGTGGTGATGGCGGCGCGCATGGTTCTCCTTCGCTCGAACCGGCTGAGGCGCGCATAACGTAATGTGTGTCACCGACTCGGCTCATGATCGCGCGCGCAGATACCCGTGCAATTCGCGCAACCCGCCGCTCGCGCCCGGGTCGACGAGGAGGTCTTCGACGGTGAAGATGAGTACCGCGGGCCTGGCCCGGCCGGGCCAGGCCCGGCACTGGCAGTCGGTCATCAGCGACGTGTACGTCCCGCTGGAGTTCCGGCCGCGGACCGGCGAGGCCGGGTTCGAGGCCGAGCTCGAGATGCACGGGCTCGACGGTTTCGAGTTCTCCCGGCTCCGGGCGGATCCGCACGCGGTCGTCCGCTCGGCCGGCGCGATCGACCGCGGCGCGGACGGATTCGTGTTCGTGATGCTGCCGCGTGCCGGGGAGCTGGCCGTGGAGCAGGACGGGCGGGCCGCGCGGCTGCGACCGGGGGACCTGGCGTCCTACGACGCCTCCCGGCCGTGTCTGATCGAGTCGCGGGAGCCGTTCGACCTCACGATCGCCAAGCTGGCGGTCGGCGCCTTCCGCTCCGCCGGGTTCCCGGCGCCGTCGAGCTCGTGCACCGCCGTGCGGATCGATCGGGACTCGGCCATCGGATCGCTGGTATCGGGCTACCTGGTCCAGCTCAGCGACCTGAGTCGGCGCCGGGATGTCCTCGGCGTCGGCACGACGACGGTGAGCCTGCTGTCCACCACGTTCGCCGACCTGGGCGGGCCCGTCGAGCGGCGGGAGGCCCTGCGTCGGCGGGCCGAAGGGATCGTCAGCGACCGGCTCGGTGACCCGGCCCTGGACCCTGGTCGTCTCGCAGCCGCCCTCCACGTGTCGCTGCGCACGCTGCAGCTCGCGTTCTCCGATGTCGGCCTGTCTCCGGCGCGCTTCATCCTGGACATGCGGCTGAACCGGGCCGCGACGCTGCTCGCCGACCGAGGGCACACCGGACGTTCGGTCACCGAGATCGCTTTCACCGCGGGGTTCGGCGACTCCTCGCAGTTCTCCCGGGCGTTCAAGGCCCGCCTCGGTTGCTCGCCGCGCGAGTACCGGTTGCGCGAATACGCAAATCCGGGTGCGCCCAGCGACAGGTGATCGCCGACACGTCCGACTTACCGTCGGGTCGCTCCGCAGCCGGCCGGCTGCCGCGAGACCGATCCACCAGGAGTCGACGTGACCGAGCTTGCCGAATCCCCCACCACCGATCAGACCCGGGTCGGTCCGTACAGCCCCTCCCGACTCGCGATCACGCGCGAGTTCGAGGTCCCGGACATCCACATCCCCGCCGACGAGACCTCGTCGCCCTGGGTGCCGTGGGGGGACAACGCCGCCATCCGCCACCTCGCCTTCGACGTCCGCAACAACAAGTTCACCAACATCCTGTGGGTCAAGGGCGGCGGCCACCTGGGCGTGCATCGGCACAGCGGCGCCGTCCGCGGGTTCTGCCTGGAGGGCTCCTGGCGCTACCTGGAATACGACTGGGTCGCCACCCCCGGCGGGTACGTGCACGAGAACCCCGGTGTGCGGCACACGCTGGTCTGCGACAACCCGTCCGGGATGAAGACACTGTTCTGGATGGAAGGCACCCTGGAGTTCTACGACGACGCCGGTGAGCTCGACGAGATGATGGACGTGTTCTGGTTCATCGAGCACTACGTCACCTACTGCCGAGCCAACGGCATCACCATCAACGACGCGCTGTTCGTCTGATCCGGGCGGGGAACAATCGTGACCGCCGGTCTTCCCGTCCGTTCCGAACAGGACGTCATCGAGGCGATCGAGGCCTCGACAGGCACACGTACCCGGATGCGCTGGGTCTGGGCGCTGGCTCTGGGCGGGATCTTCTTCGAGGCCTACTCGAGCACCGCGCTCGGCTCGGCGCTCGACGCCCTGCAGCGCCAGCTCGCGCTGTCGGCCTTCCAGGTCTCCGTCGCCACCAGCACGTCGATGCTGGTCGCACTGCTGCTGTGTCCGGTCGCCGGACGGTTGTCGGACCGCTACGGCCGGCTACCGATGATCCTGCTCGCCAAGGTGCTGGCCGTGGTATCGACGCTGGTGGCGATCGTGCTGCCGACGTTCGAGCTCCTGGTCCTCAGCCGGGTGCTCGCGGGTGCGTCGTGGGCGCTGGACTTCGCCGTCGTCATGGCCTACATCGCCGAGTTCCTGCCGCGACGTCACCAGGGGCGACTCAACCGCTGGCAAGGCATGTGGTACATCGCGACCACGAGCAATCTGCTGCTCACGGCCGGGGTGTACGTACTCGGGGTGGGCGACGACATCTGGCGGTGGTCGCTGGGCAGCGCCGGGGTGGTCGCCCTGCTGCTGGGCATCGCCCAGTGGTTCATACTTCCAGAGTCGCCGCGGTGGCTCGCTTCTCAGGGCCGGGTGCGGGAGGCGACCCGGGCGATCCGATTGATCTATCGGGTCGAGGTCGAGATGCCGGCGGCGGACGTCGCGCCGGCACGGTCCGGTCAGGACGGTGGGGGCGCGGCCGGGCTGGCCGCGATGTTCCGCGGACGCTATCGGCGGCGCACCGTGCTCGCCGGGGTCACGTTCATGATGCAGGGCCTGGAGTACTACGCGATCGGCTGGTACCTGCCGATCATCGCGCTGCAACTGTTCGGCGCCGGCTTCCTGCCCGCCACGCTCGGCGTCGTGGTCTTCAACCTGTTCGGCATCCTCGGCGGTTTCGGGTCCACCTCCGTCGCGGCACGGCTCGGCATTCGCCGTTCGATGCAGGTCGGGTTCGCAGGAGTCGCCGTGTTGCTCCTGGCGCTGGGTGTGTTCTTCGACAGCTTGCCGGTGTGGGCGGCGGTGGCGCTGCCGGCCGCGTTCCTGCTCCTGCACTCGGCCGGACCCGCGCCCGGCGGGGCCAGCCTCGCTGCGCTCGCCTACCCCAGCCACCTGCGCGCACTCGGCTCGGGCCTCACGAACACGGCCGGGAGCACCGGCGCGGCGATCGGCCTGTTCGTGTTCCCGTTGCTACTGACCGGGCTCGGACCGCGCGGCGCGATCACAGTGACGGCGGTCGCCCCCGTGATCGGCTTCCTGGTCTCGACGCTCGTCCGCTGGGACCCTGAACGGGAGCCCGAAACGGGTGACCTGCCATCGTCCGACCGGAGCGCTGCCGGACACGTCTGATGTGGAGGGCTGTCGCGAGGCTCAGGGCTGCTCCGGCGTGTAGGGCTCGAGCAGGACTACCGGGATGGTGCGCTCGGTCATGGATTCGTAGTCGGCGAACCCCGGGTAGCGCTGCTTCTGGGTTTCCCAGATCGGTTCGCGCTCCTCTGTGTCGGCCACCCGTGCCCGAACCGGAACCGTCGTGACGCCGGCGTCGGCAATCTCGATCTCGGTGTCCGGCTGGGCGCGCAGGTTGTGGTACCAGGCGGGGTGACGGTCGCGGCCGGCCGCGGAGGCGAACACGGCATAGGTGTTGCCGGCCCGCTGGTACATCATCGGGTTGACCCTCTCGGCGCCGGTCTTCGCGCCGAGGTGGTGCAGGAGCAGGACCAGGGCCCGTCGAACGGGCCGGAGAGCCGGCCGTGGTTCTCCCGGAACTCGGCGATCATCTTCTGGTTCCGGTCCTGCTCCTCCGGCGGGGCCGCTCCCTGCGGCCGGGCCGGTTCGGTGTCCGACATGCTCGGATCCTCTCTGTTGACCGCCGAGGCGACACGTGCTCAGCGACGCGCGGCCCACGCGGGCAGGTCGAGAACGCTCGGGGCCAGTTCGCGGGTGAGGGCGAGGTCGGCCCGGTAGGCGGGCTTCTGCTCCGCCAGCCAGGTGAACATGGACTTCAGGTCGGGATCGTCGAGCACGTCCACCGGAAGCGCCTCGTAGCGTCCGCCGAATGCTTCCGCGATCTGCCCGCCGGTGCGCTCGTCGCCGGCGATCTCGACCGCGCCCCCGGGGATCCTTGCCGGGTCGAGCAGGGCCGACGCGGCGACGGCGCCGATGTCATCGACCGCGACCATCTGCAGCGGCACGCCGGCCGGCAGCGGCAGACGCAACACCGTCGTGCCGTTCTCCTCGGCCGGGGCGAGGTTCTCCATGAAGAAGACCGGCCGGACCACGGTTGCCGGGATCCCCAGCGAGGCAATGTACTCCTCGATCCGGCGCTTGCTCTCGAAGTGCGGAACTCCGGTCTGCCGTTCGGCACCACCGACCGAGCTGTACACGAGGTGCCCGACACCAGCAGCGGCCGCGGCGTCGGCGATCCGCACACCGTCCTCGACCTCGCCCTCCGTGCCGCGGTCGGTGAACGAGGTGGTCATCGCGAACACCCCGTCGACGCCCTCGAAGGCCGCACGCAGCGACGCCACATCGGTGAGGTCGGCACGGACGAGCTCCGCACCGGAGCGCTCCAGAGCCGCTGCGGCATCGGAGTCGGTCCTGCGGACGAGCGCGCGAACGCCCGCGCCGGACGCGAGCAGGGCACGGGCTGTGGCACCGCCCTGCTGCCCGGTAGCTCCGATGACGGCGTAGGTGCTGGTCATGTCGATCTCCTTGGCTGTGAGCGGGTCGATACGAGCTGCCGCCGTCGGCGACAGCGGGGCTGAGCACGAGGGCAGTGCGGCGGTCGCCCAGTGCTGCCCCCTTCGCTCAGCTACCTGTTCGAACAGGTAACACACCGCGACTCTTCCCGTCACACCGAGATGTGACCGACAACACCTGTTCGGACAGCAAAGCCGCGAGAAGTGTGCACCGCGGCGGCCC
>JAKDNL010000518.1 GCA_030451825.1 Pseudonocardia sp.
CGGCCGGGTCCGGCGGGGTCTCCTCCAGCAGATCGGCGAGATCCTTGCGGGCGGCCTGCTGCGCGGTCACCAGGACGCCCTGCCCACCGACGGGCTGGGCGTCGTCCCCGTCGCCGCGCTCGGGATCGCGCTGGTCGCCGTCGGCGCCGTGGCCGGCCGCGCCCCGACCGTGCCGGACCCGCCGGACGGCCGCACACTCGTCCAGTACGGCTACACGACCGTGCTGCCCACCGGCTGGGAGCACACCGGTGGGCTGCCCGATCGTCGTCGCAGCCTGCTCACCCGCACCGGCTCACCGGACGGCGCCGAGCTGATCGCCGTCGAACGCACCCCGCTGGGCTACGACAGCTCCGTGGAACCGGAGCGGGCCCGCGCCGAGCTGGCCGCCGAGTTCCGGCGCCGGGCCGCGGCCCAGGACCTGCGCGACTACCGCGGCGACACCGTCGCCGGACGCCCGGTGCTGCGCTACCGCCAGGCCGGCCCGGGCGCGAGCGTGGACTGGTTCGTGCTGTTCGCCGGCACCGACGAGCTCGTCGTCGGGTGCCGGTACCCGGACGCGCCCGCGGTCACCGCGGCCTGCGCCGCCGTCGTCGCGTCGGTGCGGCCGGCCGGCTGACGGGGCCGGCGTTCGCGGGTGCGAACGCCGGCGCCGGGAACGGCCACCGGGCGCCACCGCGCGCTGCGAGCGTCCCCGGGCCGGGCGCGACGCACCGCGCCGGTCCCGACATCTGGAGGTCGGGAGCAGGACACGACACGAGGACAAGGTGACCGCGATGGCCGCGACGGCAGACGGTTTCGGAACGACGACCGAGGAGATGGCACGGGCGGCCCAGCACGTCGAGGCCGTGAACGAGTCCGTGCGGGCCGAGCTGGCCGGGCTGCGCGGGAAGCTGGAGCCCCTCGCCGGGCTCTGGACCGGGCGTGCGTCGGTCGAGTTCGTCAAGTTGATGCAGCGCTGGGACACCGATGCGCACCAGCTCAACGAGGCTCTGCGCACCATCGGCGGGGCCCTGCAGGGGTCGCGGACCAGCTACGAGCAGCGTGAACAGGATCAGGCCCAGGCCATGTCCGGCATCGCGTCGGCACTGGGCTGAGGGGCGGACGACGATGGGCAACCCCGAGATCAAGGTCACCTTCAGCGCGCTGTCCACCGCCCAGACCGACGTCGCCGCGACGGCCGGGCGGATCCGCACCCAGCTGGAGGACCTGAAGAAGTTCCTGGCGCCGATGGTGGCCACCTGGAGCGGGCAGGCGGCCGAGGACTACCGGGTCACCCAGCGCAAGTGGGACACCTCGGCGGACGACCTGGCCCAGGTGCTGGCCCGGATCGGCACCGCGTTGGGCGCCGCGCACGACAACTACCGGCAGACCGAGCAGGCCAACGCCGCCCGCTGGCGGGCCTGAACCCGCCGGTCGCGCCGCACCGGCCGCACCCGGGCGACCGGCCCGTGGACGCGGACGTAGGATGGGAGCTTCGGACGATCAGGTCCGGGCGCCCACGTAGGAGCGTCCACGGGCCGGCGTCGTCCCCGAGGGGGGGCCTGCGAGTCTCCCGGGGATCGGCGGGTACGCTTGACACTCGTTGTGCTTGCGGTGGAGACCCGCGATCGAAACCGGTCACCGGCGTCCACCGCGCCGCACGCCACGTGGTTCACACCAGAACGACGCGGTAACACCGGTAAGAACACAGTGACACCAGAGTGGACGCAGCCGACGAGGTCGTTCACCCGAAGCCGAGAACGACGACGAGGTAGATCCGTGCCCACGTACAGCCCCAAGCCCGGCGACATCACCCGCGCCTGGCACGTGATCGATGCCAACGACGTGGTGCTCGGTCGGCTCGCCACCCACGCGGCGACCTTGCTGCGCGGCAAGCACAAGCCGACCTACGCCCCGCACATGGACTCCGGCGACTTCGTCGTCGTCATCAACGCCGAGAAGATCGCCGTCTCCGGCAACAAGCGCGAGGGCAAGTTCCTCTACCGCCACTCCGGCTACCCGGGCGGCCTGCGGTCGCGCTCGGTCGGTCAGATGATCGAGACACACCCGGACCGGCTGGTCGAGAAGGCCATCAAGGGCATGCTCCCGAAGAACCGCCTCGGGCGCGCCATGGCCAAGAAGCTGAAGGTCTACGCCGGTCCGTCGCACCCGCACTCGGCGCAGAACCCGCAGCCGTTCGAGATCACTCAGGTCGCCCAGTGACCACTGCCGACAGCAACGAAGAGGGACAGCCCGTGACCAGCCCCGAAACCGGACCCGCCGACGAGGTCGTCGAGCCCGACGAGGTCGTCGACGCCGTCGAGAACTCCGGCGTCGAGTCCGAGGCCACCGAGTCCGAGACCACCGATTCCGAGACCACCGATTCCGAGGCCACCGAGAGCGAGCTCAGCGCGCCGATCGGCGAGGAGGTCGGCGACGTCGACTACTCGATCGGTGACACCGCCGACTTCGACGCCGACGCGTTCGCCACCGAGGCCCCCGTCCTCGGCGACCGCCCGGTGCAGACCGTGGGCCGCCGCAAGGAGGCCATCGTCCGGGTGCGCCTGCTGCCCGGCACCGGCAACTTCACGCTGAACGGGAAGTCCCTCGAGGACTACTTCCCGAACAAGCTGCACCAGCAGCTGATCAAGGACCCGCTGAACACGGTCGAGAAGGTCGAGCGCTTCGACATCTTCGCGAACCTGCGCGGCGGCGGCACCTCCGGTCAGGCCGGCGCGCTGCGCCTGGCGATCGCCCGTGCCCTGGTCGAGTTGGACTCCGAGGACCGCCCGCCGCTGAAGAAGGCCGGCTTCCTCACCCGTGACGACCGTGCCGTGGAGCGCAAGAAGTACGGCCTCAAGAAGGCCCGCAAGGCGCCCCAGTACTCCAAGCGCTGATCGAATACCCGGATGCGTCGACTCTTCGGAACCGACGGGGTCCGGGGCCTGGCCAACGGCGAGCTCCTCACTCCGGAGTTCGCCGTTGGTGTTTGTGCCTCGGCCGCCCGGACCCTGGCCCGCGACACCGGACGGCGGCCCGTGGCCGTCGTCGGGCGGGACCCGCGCGCCAGCGGTGAGATGCTCGAGGCATCGGTCGTCGCCGGCCTCGCCTCGGCCGGTGCGGACGCGATCCGCGTCGGCGTGCTGCCCACCCCCGGTGTCGCGCACCTGGTCGCGGAGCTGGACGCCGACTTCGGCGTGATGATCTCCGCCTCGCACAACCCGATGCCGGACAACGGGATCAAGCTGTTCGCCGTGGGCGGCCACAAGCTGGCCGACGCGCTCGAGGCGGAGATCGAGCAGGGTCTCGAGACGGTCGTGGAACGTCCGACCGGCGCGGCGATCGGGCGGGTGCGTGAGTACCCGGACGGGCTGGCGCGCTACGTCGAGCACCTGCTGACCACGATCCCGGAACCGCTGAACGGCCTGCGGGTCGTCGTGGACTGCGCGCACGGCGCGGCGTCGGTCGCGGCACCCGAGGCCTACCGGCGAGCCGGGGCGGAGGTCGTCGCGCTACACGCCGAGCCGGACGGGCTGAACATCAACGACGGCGTGGGGTCGACCCACCTGGAGCTGCTGCAGGCCGCCGTCGTCGAGCACGGGGCCGATCTGGGCATCGCCCACGACGGCGACGCCGACCGCTGCCTGGCCGTGGACGCCGCCGGTCGGGTGGTGGACGGCGACCAGATCATGGCCGTGCTGGCCGTCGCGATGCGCGACGACGGCGAGCTGGTCCGCGACACGCTCGTGACCACCGTGATGAGCAATCTGGGCCTGCACCTGGCCATGCGCTCGGCCGGGATCACCGTCGTCACCACGCAGGTCGGGGACCGCTACGTCCTGGAGGGTCTCCGCGACGGCGGTTACTCCCTCGGCGGCGAGCAGTCCGGGCACGTGGTGATCCCCGGGCACGCGAGGACCGGCGACGGGCTGCTGACCGCGCTGCGGATCATGTCGCGGATGGCCCGTACCGGGAAGCCGCTGGCCGAGCTGGCCGGTGCGGTCGTGCCGTTGCCGCAGGTGCTGGTCAACGTCACGGTCACCGACAAGGCCGCCGTCGCCGGGTCGTCCGCGGTGGCCGACGCGGTGGTCCGGGCCGAGTCCGAGCTGGGCGAGACCGGCCGGGTGCTGCTGCGCCCGTCCGGGACCGAGCAGCTGGTGCGGGTGATGGTCGAGGCCCCCACCGCAGAGACGGCCGAGGCCACCGCGAAGGCTCTCGCCGAGGTCGTCGCCGGGGTCCGCTGACCCCGGCCCCGGCCCCGGGCCTCCGGGCTGGTCGGGGTGGGTGGGTCACGTTCGCGATCGTGACCGGCCCGCGTGATCCCGTCCTCGGCAGTCGCTCGCCCGTGCACGCTGACCGCCATGCCAGCCGACGTGCACCTCGACCCGGACGGCCTGCGTCGCGCCGCGGTGGCCGCTCGCCGTATCGCCGACGGCCTGGACGCAGCCGATCCCGGCCCGTCCGCCGCGGTGCCGTCCGCCGACGTCGGTGTCGAGCACCTCCGGGAGCGCCTGCGTGAGTCCGTGCGCCGTGCCCGCGACGAGTTCGAGACGCTCGCCTCGCAGGCGTGTGCGGCCGCGGCACGGGCGGAGGAGGCCGACCGGGCCGTCGCGGCGTCGTTGCGGGCCACCGACCCCCTCGGCGGGGCCCGGGCATCCGGCCCGATCACCGGCCGGGGGTGACCGGGCGGGATGATCGCACCCGAGCCCCTGCCGGAGCCCCTGCCGGAGCCGATGTCCGGGCCCCTGCCCGACTCGCTGCCCGACTCGCTGCCCGACTCGCTGCCCGACTTGCTGCCCGGGCCGACCGGTGGCGCCGCCCTGTTCGAGCAGGCCGTCGTCTGGCGCCGCGTCACCGGGGAGCTCGACGCCGCCGTCGCCGGGACCGCGGCGCTGGCGGCCGAGATCGCCGAGTCCTGGAGCGCCCGGGCGGGGCAGGGCTGG
>JAKDNL010000519.1 GCA_030451825.1 Pseudonocardia sp.
TCGGCGGCGGCTTCGGCGGCAAGATCGGCGTGCTGCCCGAGGAGATGCTCTGCGTGCTGCTCGCGCAGAAGCTGGGCAAGCCGGTCAAGTGGACCGAGACGCGGTCGGAGTCGATGCTCACCGCGCACCACGGCCGGGACCAGATCCAGGACCTGACGATCACCTCCAAGCTCGACGGCACGATCACCGGCCTGGACGTGCACCTGCTCGCGGACATGGGCTGCTACCTGGGCCTGGTCGGCCCGGGCGTGCCGATCCTGGGCGCGTTCATGTTCAACGCGATCTACAAGATCCCGGCGCTGAAGTTCACCTGCAGCAACGTCTTCACGAACAAGACGCTGACCGACGCCTACCGCGGCGCCGGCCGCCCGGAGGCCACGTTCGCCATCGAGCGGATGATGGACGAGCTCGCGGTCGAGCTCGGCCGGGACCCGATCGAGCTGCGCGAGCAGAACTGGATCAAGCACGAGGAGTTCCCGTTCACCACGGTCGTGGGCCTGACCTACGACACCGGCAACTACGAGCAGGCCACCGCACGCGCGATGGAGCTGTTCGACTACGCCGGCCTGCGTCGTGAGCAGGAGGAGCGCAAGAAGAACAACGACCCGGTCCAGCTGGGCATCGGCGTCTCGACGTTCACCGAGATGTGCGGCCTGGCCCCGTCCCGGGTGCTCGGCTCGCTGGACTACGGCGCGGGCGGCTGGGAAGCGGCCAGCATCCGGATGCTGGCCACCGGCAAGGTCGAGGTGATCACCGGGACGTCCGGGCACGGGCAGGGCCACGAGACGGCGTTCAGCCAGATCGTCGCCGACGAGCTCGGCGTGCCGTTCGAGGACGTCGAGGTCCTGCACGGCGACACCCAGGTCTCGCCGAAGGGCCTCGACACCTACGGCTCCCGGTCGCTGGTGGTCGGCGGTATCGCGATCGCCAAGGCCGCGGAGAAGGTGGTGGCCAAGGCGAAGAAGATCGCCGCGCACCTGCTCGAGGCCTCCGAGGACGACCTCGAGTTCGCCGACGGCACCTTCACGGTCAAGGGCACCGACAAGGGCAAGGCCATCCAGGAGATCGCGTTCGCCACGTTCATGGCGCACGACTACCCGGAGGACATGGAGCCCTCGCTGGACTCCGACGCCGTGTTCGACCCGGAGAACTTCTCCTTCCCGCACGGCACGCACCTGGCCGCGATGGAGGTCGACACCGACACCGGGCGCGTCAAGCTCCGTCACTACGTCTGTGTCGACGACATCGGCAACGTGATCAACCCGCTGATCGTCGAGGGGCAGGTGCACGGAGGCCTGGCCCAGGGGATCGCCCAGGCGCTGTACGAGGAGGCCAACTACGACGAGCAGGGAACGCTGGTGAACGCCACGTTCGTGGACTACACCCTCCCGTCGGCGGCGGACCTCCCGAGCTTCACCACGGAGTCCATGTCCACCGCGGCCACGTCGAACCAGCTGGGGGTCAAGGGTGTCGGCGAGGCCGGCACGATCGCCTCCACCCCGGCCATCGTCAACGGCGTGCTGGACGCGATCCGGCACCTCGGCGTCACCGAGATCGAGATGCCGACCACGTCGCAGCGGGTGTGGCGTGCGCTGCAGGTCGCCAAGGGCGCCAGCCCCCAGGAGACCCCCAGCGAGACCCACTCGCCGGCTGCCGGCCTCGGTTCGATCGACCCGAACAACCCCAAGGGAGAGGTCCAGTGATCCCGGCCAAGTTCGACTACGTCCGGCCGAAGTCGGTCGAGGAAGCCGTCACCGCGCTGCGGGACGGCGGCGAGGACGCCAAGGTCCTCGCCGGTGGGCAGAGCCTGCTCCCGGTCCTGCGGCTGCGGATGGCCGCCCCGAGCGTCGTCATCGACCTCGGCGGTATCCCGGAGCTGCGCCGGATCGCCGAGGACGGCGACCGGATCGCCATCGGCGCGATGGCCGCGCACCACGACGTGATGCGCGACGACCTGGTCCGCCGGCACGTCTCGCTGCTGGGCCAGGCCACCGAGACGGTGGCCGACCCGCAGGTGCGTCACCGCGGCACCCTGGGCGGTGCGCTCGCGCACGCCGACCCGGCCGGTGACCTCGGGGCGGCAGCCCTGGCGCTGGACG
Organism: Pseudonocardia sp.; assembly: GCA_030451825.1. Taxonomy (GTDB): domain Bacteria; phylum Actinomycetota; class Actinomycetes; order Mycobacteriales; family Pseudonocardiaceae; genus Pseudonocardia. The sequence continues at coordinate 2,100 of JAKDNL010000519.1, forward strand.
CGGAGTTCGTCATCCTGGGCGCCGAGGGCACCCGGGTGGTGCCGGCACGAGAGTTCTTCACCGACTACTTCACGACCGCGATCGGTGAGGCCGAGATCCTCACCCAGGTGCGGTTCCCGCGCTACACGGGCTGGAAGACGCACTACGAGAAGTTCAACCGGACCGCCCAGGCGTGGTCGATGGTCGCCATCGCCGTCGCGCTGAAGGTGGACGGCGGCACCATCTCGCAGGCGCGGGTCGGGCTGACCAACATGGGCTCGACACCGATCCGGGCGACCGGGGTCGAGCAGGCACTGGTCGGCCAGGCGGCCGGCAAGGACGCCGCGAAGGCGGCGGCCGAGCACGTCACCGAAGGCACACACGCTCCGAGTGACGCCGATGCCGCGGCCGACTACCGTGAGCACCTGGCGAAGGTGCTCACTGGCCGCGCGGTGCTGACGGCCGTCGGCTGAGAGATCTCGAGAAGGCGGGTTGGGCGCCTGTCCGGGGCATCCCGGGCGGGCGCCCACCCGTTTTCCGCCCCGACGAGGAGGCAGGTTCAGATGCAGTTGGAGAACAGGTTCACGATCGCCGCGCCCATCGAGGAGGCGTGGGCGGCCCTGAACAACCCGGAGACGGTGGCCCCCTGCTTCCCGGGCGCGACGCTCACCGAGTACGAGGACGACTCGTTCACCGGCACGGTGAAGGTCAAGCTCGGCCCGATCTCGCTCACCTACAAGGGCAAGGGCACCTACATCGACCGGGACGACTCGAACCACAAGGTCGTCATCGATGCCAGCGGCCGCGACGCCCGGGGCAACGGCACGGCCAAGGCCAAGGTCACCGGCTCGATGGTCGCCGCCGGTCCGGACAAGACCGACGTCACGATGGTCACCGACATGACCGTCACCGGCCGTCCGGCGCAGTTCGGCCGGGGGGTCATCTCGGACGTCGCTGACAAGATCATCGGTCAGTTCTCGTCCTGCCTGGCGGACAAGCTGAACTCCGGCGGTCCCGACGCCGACGCCGACGGGCCGAAGCACGCCGCGGACGAGACGTCCCCGATCCCGGCGGTCCCGCCGGCGCCCGGCGGGCAGTCCTCGGCCCCGGCCGCGCCGCCGGTGACCACCGGCCCGCGCAAGCCGGCGCAGCAGAGCAACCCGGTCGAGGCCATCGACCTGCTCGACTCGGCCGGGGCTCCGGTGCTCAAGCGGCTCGGCCCGGTGATCGGGGGCCTCGTCGCCCTGCTCGCGGTGTTCCTGATCATCAAGCGCGCCCGTCGTCGCGGCGGTGAGGACACCGACGACAGCTGAGTCGAGCGCTCAGCAGGACGAGGACGGGCCGGCATCCCCTGGGGGCGCCGGCCCGTCCGTCTCCCGCGGGCCGCGGCGGCGGTGCGACGATGGACGTCATGCGCGCGGGTGACCGGAACTGCCTGATCGACGTGACCGGCCTGCGCGCCGGACAGGCCGTGCTGGAGGGGCCCGGCGCCCTGAGCGGCACGACCGTGGTGCTGGCCCCGCCCGGTGGCGCCACCGGCGGTGCCGACGTGCGCGGTGCCGCACCGGGCACCCGCGAGACCGACCTGCTCTCGCCGTTCACGACCGTCGACCGGGTGCACGCGCTGGTGTTCAGCGGTGGTAGCGCCTACGGCCTGGACGCCGCGTCCGGTGTGATGGCCCGCTGCGAGCGCGACGGCGAGGGGTTCGCCGTCCCCGGCGGCGTCGTGCCGATCGTGCCCGCCGCGGTGCTGTTCGACCTGGGCCGCGGTGGCGACTTCGCGGCCCGGCCCGGGGCGGCCCAAGGCGCGGCCGCCTACGACGCGGCCTCGGGCCGGCCCGTCGAGCGGGGGGTGGCCGGTGCCGGGACGGGTGCGGTGGCCGGCGGGCTCAAGGGCGGCGTCGGGACCGCGAGCGTGGTGCTCGACGCCGGGTACACGGTGTCCGCGCTGGTGGTGGTGAACGCCGTCGGGTCCGGTGTGGACCCGACGAATGGTGAGCTGCTCGGCGCCCGGTACGGCCTGCCCGGCGAGTTCGACGACCTGCCCGCACCGTCCGCGGCGGCGGTGAGCGCACTGCGGGAGGCGGCCGCGTCGCACGGTGGCGCGCTCACGGCGGGGACGGCGACGTCGCTGATGCTGGTGGCCACGGACGCCACACTGGACAAGGCCGGCTGCGGGCGGATGGCGACGATGGCCCACGACGGCCTGGCGCGCTCGATCGCGCCGGTGCACACCGTGATGGACGGCGACGCCGCGTTCGCGCTGGCCACCGGGGCCCGCCCGGCCCCGGACCTGGCGGGCACGTTCGCGCTGCACACCGCGGCCGCGGACGTCGTCGCCCGCGCCGTCGTGAACGCGCTGCTCGCGGCGGAGCCGGCCGGGCGGTGGCCCTCCTACCGGTCGGTGCTGGCCGGGGTGGGCCGGTGACGGCGGACCCGTGGGGCGGGCTGCCGCGCCCGCCGCGGCCGCAGCGCCCGACCGACCCGGACGAGCTGAGGGTGGTCGGGCTCCGCCGGCGCGCCGCCGTCGCCCGGGCGGTGAACGAGGTCTGCCGGGGCGTCGAGGTGCGCGCGTTCGAGTTCGGCTGGACGGTGTCGACGATCGCCGGCTACATCTGCGTCTGCCACACCCTCGACGATCTGCTCACCGTGGCCGCGCCCGTCGAGGAGTACCGGCTGCTCAGGGCGACGGTGCTGGCCGCGGCGGACTCGGCAGGCGCCTAGCGTCGCGCTCCCAGGCGCGCGGCAGGTGCAGAGCGTCCGGTCCGGCGCCGAACGTCCTGCGCCGCAGCCTGGTCGACCGCCGCAACAGCCGGAACCAGGCGCGGCCGGCGAGCGTCG
>JAKDNL010000520.1 GCA_030451825.1 Pseudonocardia sp.
CCCCGTTCTCCTCGACGTCGAGCGTCCGCAGCGCGTGCCGTAGCACGTCGGGCCGATCCCCGTAGGTCTCAACCGCCTTCGCAGTGCTGTCCAGGGCCGACCCGGCGTTGGCCGCAGCGTCGTCCATCGCCAGCCGGGTCCGCAGCGCCGTCCGCTCACCCCGGTCGTCGGGCAGCGTCTCGGCGAGCGCCTGGTCGATCTCACCGAGCAGTGCCGGCACGTCGTCGCCGAGAGCGCGCAGCCGCTCCGCCGATTCCGGGCGGGCAGCCGCGTACGAGGGCAGCTCGGCCCGCATCGCGGACAGGGTGTCGTGGTCGCCGGCCTGCCGCGCCGCGGCCACCAAGCCGACGGCGTCGCGGCCGGCGTCGAGCAGCGGCGCCGTGCGCGCCCACGCTCGGCCCTGCCGAGTCTCGGCGAGCAATTGCTCGGTCGCGTCGCGGCCCTTGCCCTGCTCGCCGATCCACTTCGCCGCGTGCGCGGTGGACTGGTCGACCTCCCCGCGCAGCTCGGCGAGGCCCTCCTCGGCCGCCGCGCGCGCCTTCTCGATCGCCTTGTCCCGGGCGTCGGTGCCACGCTTGGCCACGTCGATCTGCGCAGCCGCGGCCAGCGCCCGCGCGTACTCGCGCCGGACCTGGTCAGCCCGGTCCGGGATACCGGTCACCGTGCCGAGCGCGTCCGGCGGCTCGTTCCTCTCGGCAGTCCCGGCCCGCTCCGCGCGAATCTGGTCGAGCACCGCCTGATACATCGAATCCATGACTTACTGCCTTTCTTGTCCTGTCGGCGGAACCATTCCGCCGGTCACCATCCCTCGCCGGTTTCCTCGCCGGACGGCGTGGAACACCAGTGAGACCGTTCATCGGGGCGCGGCCGGCGCGGAATCCGCACCCCGGCCGGCGTGGTCACCGTCTCGCCGTCGAACCGGTGCGCGTGCGGGTCATCCCACCCATCACGGACCGCGCGCGTCTCGACGCACGAGAGCGCCTGTAGCAGTGCCATCGCCAGGTCGTCATGCCCGGCTGACTCCGGGACCGCGATCCGCAGACCCCCGCCGGCCTGCTGCTCGAATTGCAGCGCGCGAAGCTGCTTCAACAATTCCGGATGCCGGGGCAGAATCAGCCGATCCGACTGCAACAGCGTCTTAATCTTGCCGAACCCGGATTGCTTACGGCGCGCATTCGTCCACACCGGGGCAACCCGAGCCCGAGTGCGCGCCCGGTGCACCCGCTGCTCAAGCTCGTCGGTCGGGAACGCCCCGACCCCGTTCGTCTCGGCCGCGACCGCCCGCAACCAGAACCCGCCGGACACCTCGACCACCCGGTCGATGAACTCCGCGTACGGCATCCGGTAGTGCGCCTCCAACCAGGGCAGGAACACCCGCCACCGGTGATCGTCGACGTCGGCCGGGTCCAGCACCGAGGCCAGCACGAGCGCGTTCGCGTCGACCGCCATCCCCCAGTCCACGCCACCCACCGCCGGCCACAACCGGCGCCGCGCCGGCGCGATCGACGCCGGGTCGGTCAGCTCATAGTCGACGACGCCGGCCATGATCTCCGCCTCGGTGAAGTAAGCGCCGAACTCATCGGGCCACTCCGCCAGGTACTCCCGGGCGAAGTAGTCGGCCGGCTCCCGCCCCTGGATCTGCGCGAGCAACGCCTCGTCGACCAGCGGGGAGACGGTGCTCGGCCAGTGCCACGACGCGACGTGCTCGTCCGGCTGGTCCATCCCGCGCGCCCAGAGCTGCCGAAAGAAGTGATCCACGCCGCCCCACGGCGACGACGACAGGATCACCCGCGAGCCCGGCCGAGCGATGATCGCCGGCTCCGCCGAACGCCAGATGTCCCCGTCGATGAACCCCGCCTCGTCCACGATCAGCAGGTCAACGGGCCAGCCGCGGATCTGGCGCTGCGAGGCAGGCACGCTCAGGATGCGCGAACCGTTCGACAGGGTCAGCGCGGACTTCCACTCGTCGAGCACGCTCCCGCGCAGCAACGGCGACCCGGACGCCAGCGCCGCACAGTCCGCGAGCAGCCGCTTGGACGCCTCCTCGCCGGCGCTGACCAGCAGCGTGAGCGTGTCCCGCCGCGTGGCCGCAGTGTGCAGCGCGGCCACGGCCAGCGTCGATGACTTGCCCGACTGCCGGCCAGCGCACAACGCGCGGTACCGGGCCGGGGACCGCAGTAGCTCGGCCTGGTGATCCCACGCCGGCCGGCCGAGCACCTTCTCGGCGAACACCCCGACGTCGTCGAGCGCATCCCCTGCCCCTGAACGCTCGCGTGCCGTCGTCATCGGTCCTCCCCTGGTCCGTCGTCCTGGCCGTCGTCCGCGGGGCCGGCGTCGCCGCTCTCGGCCTGTGCCGCGGCCCGCTCCCGTTCCTCCCGTAGCTCGGTGAGCCACCGGGCGCCGTCGAGCTGCATGGAGGTGACGTCCCGGCCGAGCCGGGCCCGGGACAGCGGGTCCAGTCCGAGCCGGGTCCGCGCCGCGGCGGCCCGCCCCTCGGCCCGTTCGAGCTGCGCACGCGCGGACAGCGCGTCGAGGTCGTCGAAGTCCCGGCCGGCCAGATGCGCGGCCAGTAGTTCGACCTGCGCCTCGGCGCGTGCCCATGCGTGCAGGGACGGCCGGTAGCTCGGCGTGGCCAGGTAGGCGACGTCAGGCTCGGCGAGCACGGCCTCGACCAGCTCGGCCGCCCGCGGCTCGACGATGCGCGGGGTGAACGCGCCGTGCCGAAGGTTCACCTCGTGCCCGGGACGGAACGGGGGCCGCTGACCGGGGAACGCCGGGCGCCACTCGCCGGCCGGCTCAGGCACCGCGGACTCTTGATCGGGTATCAAGTGACGACCTCTTGACCTGCGAATCGTCGGTGCCTCTCACAGACTTCTCACGCGCCGGTCGGCCGTCCGCGCAGCCTGAGCAGCCGCGCAGCCGGCCGAGTCCGGCGTCGAGTGCGGCCAGGTCGCCGGCGTCCGCGGCCTCGGTCAGCTCGGCCAGGCACGCGCACGGGTGAGCGGTCGGCTCGTGCGCGGCATGGTGGCCGTTGGGCGACGGCGCGCGGGCGGGCCGGCCGGCGTTCGCCCCCGGGTCCGGCGTGGTGGGCGTGGCGCTCATGCGGCGTCGCTGTCGGGTCGGCGGTGGAGTGTCTCGACGAGCCGGTCAACGCGGGCGTCGTGCTCGGCGGCTCGGTCGCTGAGCGGCTCGGTCAGACCGCGCCGGTGGCCGGCCTGGGACTCGACTGCGACCCGTTCGGCCTGGGTGAGCACGAGTAGGGCGTCGGCGGGTAGCTCGCCGAGCGGCGGGTTCCGGGGCGGCTGCGGCACGACGTCGGCGAAGGGCTGGACAGCGCGCCGCTCGCGGTAGCCGGACGGGGTGCGCTCGTGTTCGGTGTGGGGGTCGGGTCGGCGGGTCACTGGCGCGCCTCCGGGGAGGTAGTACGGATAGGACGGGTAGTACGTGGTTGGGGGCGGCGCGCGGAGAGAATTTCGCGTCAGGCAAGGCTGCCCTAAAACTCTCTGACCAGGAGATATAGATATAGTCGGTCGTTCCGCGGGAACGCGCGATGCCAACGCGCGGCGCGTCGAGGTAGTACGTACTACCCGTACTACCTCGGTACTCCGTGCCGATCGGTCAAGCATCGCCGGCCTCCGGGGTGTCCCCGCTGGCCGGCAGCCGCACAGTCCTACGGTCCTCGGACAGTTCGACGAGCCCGGCATTCTCGGCGTGGTCGAGTGCCTCGTCGCGCACGTCGCGGAGGTCGACCCGGATGCCGTTCAGCGCCTTACCTCGGGTCAGCGATCCGCCGGCCCGCTCTACGGCCCGGACGATCTGTCCTGCGGCCCTGGTGACCCGCTCGACGTCCCGGGCGAGGTTCTGCGCGCGGACGGTGGTCGCGACGGTGGCGTCCTGCCGCGCCTGGCGCTGCTCGGCAGCTTTCCGCTGCCCTTGTTCGGCGAGCCAGTCGCGGAGCGCGCACGAGCGGACGGTGAGGGTGTGGGCGAGCTGCCAATGCGCGTCGGTGACCTGGTCGGTGCCGTGGAGCAGCGCGAGCAGGGCCGCGACCCGGCAGCGGATCAGGGTGCGGTGGCCGTCGAGGGGTCCGTCACCGGAGACGCCGGCCGCCTTCGCGCGGATCGAGCGGAGCACCTCGGCCCGCTGGTTGCCGGTGAGCGTGACCGTGACCGGGCCGATGGGGATCGACAGTCCCAGCTCGCCGGGCCACTCGGTGACGATCTCGCCGTCGAGGTCCTCCCCGAACGGGGCGTACTCGGCCGGCGCGAACCCGAAGCGCTGCGGGGCGCCGCCGGCTTCGTCGGCGAACAGGCTGTCGATGGTGGCGACCTGGAAGCCGAGCAGTAGCCCGACGACGTAGGTACCGGCGTCGAGCTTGCGGGTCCGGGCCTGTTCGGCGTTGGTCTGGCCGGCCACGGACCCGGACCACATCTCGCACAGGGTGGCGAGCACGGTTGCGCCCTTGCGTGCGTCGAGGGCGAGCACCTGCCGGCCCTCGTCGGTGTGGAACAGGGCGTTGTGCCGCACCTGGTCGCGCGCGGCGACCTGCACCGGAAATCCGGCCTTGTCCTGCATGGGCTCGCCGTCCGGGCCGAGCTTGTCGACGTAGACGGTGCCCATGAAGCTCTCGACGAGTCCCTCGCCGGAGCCGAGTGGGGCGTCGATGTAGCCGTCGTCGCCGGTGATGGCGAACCGGGCGCCGGCCCACGACGCGAGCAGCTCGCGGGCGACCTTGAGCGCCTCGGACTTGCCGGCGCCGGACGCGCCCACGACGGCCAGGTAGTAGGACAGCACCGATGTGCCCTTGCCGGTGTCGACACGGGAGTCGTGGTGGAGCAGCGACGCGACGATCGTCAGCACGGCGTGCAGCAGGGCATCCGGGGATACGAGCCGCGCCATCGCGGCCCGGTAGATGTG
>JAKDNL010000521.1 GCA_030451825.1 Pseudonocardia sp.
CCTGGACCTGCGTGGCGACCAGGCCGTTGCGCACCAGGATCCGGTGCACGCTCGCTCGCGACGGCGCCGCCACCTCACCGGCGCGGACGAGCTCGTGGCTGATCCGACGAGCACCCCAGCGCGGATGACGCCGGCGCAGCTCGCAGACCACAGCCTCGACCTCGGCGTCGGCGTCGACGCGCATCGGACTGTGATGCGGGCGATGCGACCGGTCCGCCAGCCCCGGCATCCCCTCCGCGCGGAAGCGGCGCCTCCAGTTGTCCACCGACTGCCGCGACGCCCCGAACCTGGCAGCCACCTCACCGATCGGTGACCCACCCAGCACCTCGACCACAGCCCGGTAGCGGTACTCGGCCAGAGCCTCTTGATCCACAAACCAAGACGATCATGAGCCCGGCCACCGGTCAATGATCAGTTGAGGACGTTCGGTAAAGCCTCTCCTGAGTCCTTACATCAGCAGGCCGCCCCTTCACATTGGACGACGCAGGGTCGCGCACGTTTCAGTCCTGCGGTTGACCGGGGCCTCGCATGGCGGTGTGGCGATGCCGTTGTCCTATCACGGTGGGGACGTGGTCGCGGATAGCTATCGGTTCCGGCGCTGCCGTAGCTTTTTCCGCCACCCAAAGGCCCAGCTGGTGCGCTACGTCGCGGGCGGCTGCCGCCTGGTGCACGCGATCGCGCTCCTGTTGCCAGGCCCCGATCTCCTCCAGCAGCGCCGCCAGCGACACGACCAACGCCACCGCCGCAGCTCCCGCGTCGTCCTGCACATCTAACAATCGGCGCCGGCGGAGCAGCTGGCGGGCGACCCGCCGCAAACCTGCCGACGCCTGCCCAGACTGGCGGTGCCTGCCATGCGGAGGTCGGGCCGATCGATCGAAGCGTTTGGCCGCAGAACCCAGCTCGTCGGACCATTCCCCCACCGCGGTCAGGACATCTCGTGTCGCCTGGGCCAGGCCGTCCGGGCCTTCCGCGTTGTCACCGCGGCGAGCAGCCCCTACAACTGCTCGGGCACCGTCGACACGTCTGCGCGCCGCGGCCACCGGGTCAACAGCGTCGGAGCCACGACCTGACTCCTCCCACGCCCGCATCAGACGGGGCAGCGACAGATCAGGAGCGAGCTTGCTGCCGCTGTAGAACACAGGCCCACCATCGGCGCCCACCTCGCCGGGCCGGGCGACCTTGTACCCCAACGGATCACCAGAGGGGGCACGCCGCAGCTCGACGAGGTAGCCGTTCGCTTCGAGACCGGCCACGAATCCGGTCAGCTCACTCGCCGCCGCGCTCGCGGCCTGGACGGCGCGCGCCAGCTCGAGCCGAGCCGGCGGGCGTCCCTGACGCTGTGCCTTCTCCAGCTCACCGCGTCCCGGCGCCTTCGCCGCGGTCCCGTCGGCCGACGCGGTCACCGTCAGCCCCAATCGCCGCTCGATCCGTCGAGCTGTCTCACGAAGCCGCGGATAGTCGTGGCTGGGCCAGAACCGGCGCGAGGTGTCCTGCCGGACCAGGACAGCCGCGATATGGATGTGGTCGTCCGCGTGCCGGATCGCGACCCACCGCGGCCCGCCGGCGTCGCCCGCGGAGGCGACTCCCGACCCGTCAAGCAGCTCGCGTGCGATCGACGCCCACTGCCCGTCGGACAACTCCTGGTCACCGGCCGCCACTCGCGCCGAGCAGTGCCACACGTAGCCGCGCTTACCGTCCTCGTCGTTCTCGCGCAGTCCAGCCGCGACCGCAGGAGCGCGGAGGGTGCGGATCAGCGGGCCCAACTCGAGGCGGCCTTCCTCGTTCTGTTGTGGTTGGCGTCCTGCGTCCTGGCCGTCCCAGCTCGCGATGACGCGTGGTCGTACGTGCTCCTGGGCCCGTCCGGGGCCCATCAGGTAGGCCAACAGTCCACCGACCCGCCAACCGTGCACGACCTTCGTGATCACCGGCGACCTCGCTCGAACTCCGCGGTCACCGCGTCGATGACCGCATCGAGCCGGACAAGCAAGCCCTCGACGCGCGCCATCTCCACGCCCGATGCTGCGGCTGACTGCTGGGTCCGCACGACGTCCGAATGCAGGCGCAGGAGATCCGGCAGCCCCGCCGAAGCTCCGTCACGACCGGCTGCGGCGTCCATCGCGGTCTGCCCGAGCCACGCCCCGACAGCGAGACCGGCCAACGCCGCGCGGCTCCGAACCGCGTCGAGCTCCTCGGTCGAGAACCGCACCACGACCTGACGAGTCCTCAGCGATGCGCTCCGCATGCGACGACGGCGAGCGGGTACTTCGTCGCTTGGCTCGTAGTGCACAGTCCGGCACAGGACCACGGCGACGCTGCCACACCGTGGTCGGCAGCGCCTCGTCTCTGGTAAACGGGCCTACTCCTCAGCCGACCCGGACGCCGTTGGACCTCGGAACGCCCCCGTTCCGATCTTCAGGCCGCCCACGGCCAGCGCCGGAAGCATCGCTTCCGGCATATCTCGCTGCGCCCGAACCAAAGCAGCACGACCTCATGAACCTCCGCCCCGCTGCCGGTGCTGTTAGTCGACCGGGTCGTCGAGCTCCGGGGACGAGTCCAGGAACGGGCGAGCGAGGTCGTAGACAGTGGTCTGGCGGACCTCGGTCATCCGCGCGATAGCCGGCCACGACAGCCCCTGACGACGGTGGAGCTCGGCCAGGAGCCGACCGCTGTTCTTCCGGCCGGCGCGCCGCAGCTCTTCCGAGCGCTGCACCGCGGACACGAGCTCGTCCACCGACATCCCAGCGAGGTCCACCGCGCCATCCTCGCCGACCCCACCGTCGCTGACCTATCCACACATCCGAAGTTCGTCCCGCCAACACTTTCGGACGCCCGAAAGCTCAACACATGACGTCCGACCAGACTCGGCGGCGCATGGCCGTCTTCTCCGTGCACACATCGAAGCCCGACGACATCGGAGCCATCGAGGTGGTCTTCGACAACCAGCTCGCAGCCGAGGAGTTCGCCGCCGGCCGCTCCAAGGACCCGGGAGTCCTGTCCGCATCGGTGACCCGGTACTTCCTGAGCGAACTCGGCACTCGCAGGCCGATCAGCTGGTTCGTCGACGGGATCGAACAACCTCGCCGATTCGACCGTCATCCCTATCCCACGGACGGAAGCGAAAGCCCGCCAACAAATCCGGCCACACGGCAGCAACGCAGCCGGACACCTCGACCGGAAGCGTGATCGTGCACCAGCAGACGATCAGGGTGCCCCAGGCTTGGCGCTCGTGGCGACACGGAGACGACCTCATGGCGGACAAGGAGCTCTACCGCGTCGACGAGGCGATGACGATACTGTCTCTCAAGCGCAGCACGATCTACGAGCAGCTCCGATGTGGAAGGTTGCGCTCGGTCCATGTCGGCCGAACCCGGCTGATCCCCGCCGCCGCCATCGCCGAGTACGTCGCGCTGCTCGAGGGCGAAGCGGGAGCTGCAGGTCGATTCGGCGTTGCGTCATGACGGTGCGGCGCAGCCGCGGTGAAGGCGGTCTGCACTGGGACGAATCCCGGCAGCGCTGGATCGCCACCGCGACGATCGGGTTCGACGGCCGCGGGAAGCGGATCACCCGGAAGGCAAGCGGAGCCACGAAGACGGCGGCCAAGACCAAGCTGCGAGAGATCCTCCGCGATCATGAGGACGGCACGACCGTCGCTCCCGGCCACTACACGGTGCGAGAGACGGTGATGGACTGGTTGTCCTACGGGCTTTCCGGGCGGGCACCGGCGACGGTCAAGAACTACACGACGATCGCCGGGCAGCACATCGTCGGGCCGCTCGGCGCGCACAGGCTCCGAGATCTTTCCGCTGACGATGTCGACCGCTGGTTGAAGGCCGAGTCCCGATCGGTTAGCACCCGGACGCTTCGGCTGATGCACTCGATTCTGAACCGGGCGGTCAACCACGCCATGGCCCGCGACAAGGTCAAACGCAACGTCGTGAGCGTGTGCCGTCCTCCGACCGGCCGGCCTGGGCGGCGATCCAAGTCACTCGATCTCGCACAGGCAGGCGCTCTCCTCGATGCAGCTGAGTCGAGCTCCTTGCACGCCTATATCGTGCTGTCGCTGCTGACCGGCGCTCGTACCGAGGAGCTTCGCGCACTGCGGTGGGGAGACGTTGACCTCGTCGGACAACCCGAGGCATCGCCCCCGATCCCCCCGTCGATCTCCGTGGTGCGATCGGTGCGCATCGGTGGGGACACCAAGACACGCAAATCGCGACGCCGGCTCGGTATGCCGCACCGCTGCGTGATGGCACTCCGACGCCAGGCGGCCCGGTCGATGCCCTCACCAGATCCGGATCAGTTGGTCTTCGCGACCCGGAGTGGCTCCGAGATGGATGCCCACAATGTGCGTCGTGCCTTCCGGCGTGTCACCGCGAGCGCCGGTCTCGACGCCACCGAATGGACCCCTCGAGAAATGCGGCACAGCTTCGTGTCCCTGCTCTCGGACTCTGGAATGCCCCTCGAGCACATCTCGCGTCTCGTCGGGCACAGCGGCACCGCCATCACAGAAGCCGTCTACCGCCAGCAGCTCCGTCCGGTCCTGGAGCACGGTGCAGCTGCCATGGACGACATCTTCCCGGTCGCCGATTCATAACGTTCGAGTCGCGACCCGAGCAGTCGCATGCTCTATCCCGAGCGCACCGTGTCGCCTTCTCCGCGGCGCCCGGCCCCTCGACCGCGACGATCACGACTGGCCCTCGTCTCGAACGATAGACACTCAGTTAGTCACTCAGCACCCGCCTTGCAGCCGACCAAGATCACGAACGCACGAAGGTCGGGCGCATCCTTGGACTACGATGAAGTCGCGAATCCGCAGGTCAAACGAGTAAAGGCCGGTACCCGACGTTCTCGGATACCGGCCTTCGGCCTGTCGGGACGACAGGATTTGAACCTGCGACCCCTTGACCCCCAG
>JAKDNL010000522.1 GCA_030451825.1 Pseudonocardia sp.
TAGAGCAACCGCCTTGTAAGCGGTAGGTCGTCGGTTCGATCCCGACCTCCGGCTCCAGGTCTGACCAGCAAGAACGGTTAGATCTTCGAGTCGACTCAGCGGAACGTGGAGTCGTTCGTGGTGCGAGCGGGTTATGCTCAGGGCATGGCGCGCAGCTCAGACGCCGTCAAACGGCGAGCGAAGGGCAGCATCGAGACGCTGCCCAGCGGTGCACTGCGCATCAGCGTCTACGCCGGAATCGACCCGATCAACGGCCGTCGTCACTACCTCCGGGAGACGGTCGAGCCCGGTCCACGAGCGGCCCGCGAGGCCGAGGCCGCCCGGACCCGCCTGGTCAGCCAGGTCGCCGAGCGCCGCAATCCGCGCACGAGTGCCACCGTCGACCAGCTGCTCGGGCGCTACCTCGACCAGTTCGACGGCGCGCCGAACACACTGACGCTCTACCGCGGGTACGTCCGCAACCACATCGCACCGTTCCTGGGTCACCTGAAGGTCGGCCAAGTCGATGCCGAGATACTGGACTCGTTCTACGCCGAGCTCCGTCGCTGCCGTGCGCACTGCGCCAGTCGTCGCCAGATCGACCATCGGACGGCCGGCTCGCACGAGTGCGATGAGAGGTGCGGGCCGCACCGGTGCCGACCGCTGAGCCCGACGACGGTCCGGCACATGCACTTCATCCTCTCCGGCGCGTTCAAGCGCGCCGTGCGGTGGCGGTGGGTCTCGGTCAGTCCGATCGGCCAGGCCGAGCCGCCGGCTATGCCGAAGCCCAATCCGGAGCCGCCGTCCCCGGCCGAGGCCGCTCGGATCCTTAGTGAGGCGTGGCGTGACCCGTCTTGGGGTGCGTTGCTGTGGGTGGCAATGACGACCGGTGTGCGCCGGGGTGAGCTGTGCGCGATTCGGTGGTCTTCGGTTGGCCTCGATCCGGCGCGGCCGGTGATGTGGCTGCGCCGGGCGATCCGGAAAGACGCCGACGGCCGGCTCGTCGAGGCGGAGCTGAAGACGCACCAGCAGCGCCGGATCGCGCTCGACGCCGAGACGGTCGCGGTCCTGGTGGAGCACCGCACCCGCTGCGAGCAGGACGCCGCGGCGCTCGGGCTCGAGCTGCGGCCGGATGCGTTCGTGTTCTCGCCGTCGCCGGACGGCAGCGAGTTCCCGAAGCCGGACTCGGTGACGCAGCGGTACGAGCGGCTCGCCGCCCGGCTGGGTATCCACACGACGATCCACAAGCTCCGGCACTACTCGGCGACGGAGCTGATCTCCGGTGGGGTGGACATCCGCACCGTGGCCGGACGGCTCGGGCACGGTGGTGGCGGGACGACGACGCTGCGGACTTACACCGCATGGGTATCCGAGGCGGACCAGCGGGCCGCCGTCGGGATCGGAGCCGGAATGCCCGCTCGCCCGGGACCCGGCGATGAGGCACGGCGAGCCCGTGCGGATCCGCGGCACCCGTACGAGAAAGTTGCCGCGGTGATCGCCGATCGCGTCAACCGTGGCGAGCTCGCGGCGGGGCAGGCGTTGCCGACTGCGGCCGAATTGGCTGAGACGCACGAAGTGGCGCTGTCCACTGCACGCCGCGCCGTTGTGCTGCTGAAATCGTGGGGGGTGGTTGTCGACGGGACGCCACGGCCGCTTGTAGCAGCATCGGGCGCCTCCGCCGCGCCCGAGCCGGCCGCACCTGCACCATCCAGGGCCGTTCCCACTTCCGAGTACTGGGCGGTGACTCTGCGCGGCCCTGGCGGCCGCCGCTTCCCTCAACGCATCGTGGCCGCGAGCCTGGCGGATCCCGGCGGGTTCCGGGGCCACCTACTCGCCATCGCGCGAATCGAGGATCCCGAGAACACCGACGTAGGTGAGGACTGGATCGGGAACTACGAGATCGAAGCTGTCCCGATTGACGCCGCTGGCAAGCAACCGATCGTGCTGCGTTGGTAGCCCCGGGTGCAGATCGAGGACCGTGCCCGCGCTGAGCTTGCCCGAGTCGTGCACCCGGTGACGGTGAGACTCCGGAGCCGACGCGGCAGCGGCGGCTCGTTGTAGCGACTGGGGCCGAGACCGAAACCGCATTCCCGCCGATAGGAGAAGCGGCCGTGACGCCATCGCTGAGTGCTGCGTCGAGCTTTTCAGTGGCCGAGCCGGGAAGCGCCTCGACCTGGCCCTGTGATAGACGGGCCCCCACCACCCGATAGGGGGTGATGGGGGCCCGCTTTTTCATGCGCGCCCGCGGGTTCGTGACAACCTCGTGCGGGCGCACAGCCCGAGGTTTGGGAGCAGAGTCAGCGGGTCTGCGTCCACGCCGTGTTTGCCGGCGAGTAGATGACCCTGTGCTCGCCCGACGCGGGGGCACCGTCGAAACAGACGGTTCCGCTGGTGGTTCCGCCCGCGACCAGGGACCCGGAGTTCAGTGCGTCGCCCGTACCGCCGATGCCAGGGCTGCTGGTGGCCCCCGTCGGGCCGAGGAGCTGCCAGTCGAACATGTTGAACGGCTTTGACCCGGCGCTGGTGTTGTTGTAGCTGACCGAGGTGCATAGCGACTCGGTGCCGAACGAGTTCTCGACGGTCAGCGGGTCCGCGGTCAGCTGGAGGCCGTCGACGTCCTGCATCTGTCCGGCCGGAGCGACCGCGGCCGGGGCGGTGCTGGTGGGCGCGCCGAGGTCGGTGGCGAGCTGGTTGAGGCCCTGGAACAGGATCACCGCGCCCCAGATGCCCATCGCGATTGACAGCACCGAGAGGATCACTCCGGCGACGCTGGTCTTCCGGTTCGTCGCGACCCTTTTACGGGTACGGGCGAATCCGACAAGACCCAGGACCAGGCCGATGACACCGGCGATGAGGGCGAACCAGAAGAAGAACGGGATCAGGCCACTGAGGAAGCCGCAGATGCCGAGGACGAGCGCGGCGATACCGAGTCCGTTCCTCGGGGCAGGGGCGTACTGCTGCGGTGGCATCTGGTAGTTGGGCGGTGGGCCCCACTGGGGCTGCGGCTGGTTCTGCGGGGGGCCCGTAGGCGGCTGCGAGGTTGTCACGCCCCCTAAGTCGCGCCACGGTCGGATCCGTTGCACTTAGGGAGACCGGATCATCAAGAGTGTGGATGAAGTCCTGGATCGTGCTGTGGCGGCGTCTCGTCTTCCATGTCCTCACCCCGTCCATGGCAGAAGCCGTTGGCTCGGATGGGTCCGGACCAGCAACGACTCCAGCGCATCGACATGAGCCTGAACCTCGACGTCGTCGTCGAGGCCGAGCACGGACGAGATTCTCTCCTCCGACCAGCCGGCCCGTCGCGCCTGCTCCACGAAGGACACCTCCGCGTGCCCGACGATGTGTCGTTGGCGCGCGAGCTCTCGGTGCCAGGCCGCCAGCACGTCATCGGCGAGAGCGGGCGCACCACGACGCTCGCTGCGCTTCGCCACAGACCCCAGCATCGGAAGCTCGGACCCCAGGGACTCCGTCAGCTCGCCGATCTCGGAGTGCAACCAGGCTGCGATCGCAGGCTCCGCCGTCTTTCGTAGCTCCATCCCGCAAGGCTGCCGGAAATCGCTCGCAGCCGGAGCGCTCCCCGGTGACTGCCGGGCGCGGAACGCGGGATGTGACCAGGTCGGCGGCCGTCGACACCGGGGTGTGAACTAAATCTGACAGCGGACCAACCCGCTCGCGCCGAAGGGGCGCTCCGCCCTCAGGGCGGAAAACTGGGGCGGATTCGTTGCGCGAGGCAAGTAAAGTGCGTTTCGGGCTGTGTGAACTATCGCGACCGAGGGGCCGGACTAGTGACCGTGGGTGATCGCCCTACAGGCGAGGCAGTCGTCAACCTTCCGCCGCATCGATGGGACAGCAAGGAGGCGGTGGCGTACGAGACCGCGCAAGAGGCCATCAACGAGGTGATCGGTTGCCACGCCGCTGCGCTCAACCTGGAGCGCCACTCGGCAGATCCCGATCAGGTGCGGATCGAGGATCTTCGCGCAGAGATCGTGGCGTGTGTGCAGGACCAGCGTGCCCTGAACCCGCGGGACAGGCCTGCGATCGCGGCCAGCCGCGACAAGTACAGCCGTCGGCTGGCGGAGCTGAGGGCCGAGCTGCAGTGACCAGCAAGGACCATCTGTTCTCCGGCCACCGCTCATCCCGAATGACGGCCACCAATCCCCACCTCAGCTCGAGGCGAAGGGTGGATCCCACGTCAAGACGTCGAACATTCCTTGGCCGGTTCCTGCAGAACGCACCGTCAGATAGGCGTATCGGCTTTCCGAAGTACGGACACAGTAGGACGCACCAGGCACAGCCTTGACCGTCCCTGCGTAGCCGGTCGCGGCCTCGCAGGTTCGATATGACCGCGAGCCCTCTACGCGGGCGATGTCGGCGCCCGCACCTCGGATCCGGCCGTCGTCATAGCCCTGGAATGTTTCGAAATAGTTGACATCGATCCCTGCCCGACGCTGCCGTACCTGATATTCCAGTTCGGCTGGAGGCTGTCGAGATCGACCGAGTACTCCGAGCTCATCGTCAAGGAGGTCTCGGACTGCCGACGGACGACTGCCGGCGGAGACGCCGGGGTAGGGGCATCGCCAGCTGCCTGCTCCCCGGTCGGAATGCGGGACGGCGCAGACACAGTCGGGGATGAACTCGGCCCGGTCGACGCCGGGCTCTCCCTGAACAGCCAAACGAGACATCCGATGAACACGGCCAGGCCGGCGATCCACACCAGCCAGCTCGGCACCAGCGGCTTTGACGGGCGGCGGGCGGCCGGGTGGGTCACCGGGCGAGCGGCGGTCTCGCGTCGGGTGGGCTGCGGCGCGTCGTCGATCTGCCGCGAGGACGTGGTGGCCCCGCCCCTGAGAGCACGCAGCCAGTCCTGCGGTGCGGGCCTCTGGTCTGGCTCGGTACTGACCCC
>JAKDNL010000523.1 GCA_030451825.1 Pseudonocardia sp.
CCGCTGGACGAGAGCTCCGTTCGTGCAAGGGCCGGCCAGGTCAGGCGGTGGTTTCGCGGACCCGGTGTACGGCCTCGACCAGGTTGGTCAGCGCCGCGACGACCTCCGGCTCACCGCGGGTCTTGAGCCCGCAGTCCGGGTTGGCCCACAGCCGGTCGGCGCCGATGTGCCGGCGCGCCGCCGTGAGCTGACCGGCCAGCTCGTCGGTGCCCGGGACCTCCGGGGAGTGCACGTCGTAGATCCCCGGGCCGAGTGCCCGCGGCACCCCCGGACCGAGCTCGGCGAGCACCTCCATCCGCGAGCGGGCGGCCTCCACCGTCGTCACGTCCGCGTCCAGGCCGTCGATCGCGCCGACCACCTCACCGAACTCGGAGTAGCACAGGTGGGTGTGGATCTGGGTGGCGTCGGCGACCGCCCCGTTCACCATCCGGAACGAGTCCACCGCCCAGGCCAGGTAGGCCTCGCGGTCGCGCTCGTGCAGCGGTAACAGCTCACGCAGCGCGGGCTCGTCGACCTGGATGATCGTCAACCCGGCGGCCTCCAGGTCGGTCACCTCGTCACGCAGCGCCAGCCCGACCTGCCGCGCGGTGTCGCCGAGCGGCTGGTCGTCGCGCACGAACGACCAGGCCAGGATCGTGACCGGACCGGTCAGCATGCCCTTGACCGGACGGTCGGACAGCGACTGCGCGTACGTCGCCCACTCGACGGTGATCGGCTTCGGGCGCGTGACGTCGGAGTGCAGGATCGGCGGTCGCACGCAGCGCGACCCGTAGGACTGCACCCAGCCGTGCTCGGTGGTGGCGAACCCGTCCAGGTTCTCCGCGAAGTACTGGACCATGTCGTTGCGCTCGGGCTCGCCGTGCACCAGCACGTCAAGGCCGATCTTCTCCTGCAGCCGGACCACGCGTTCGATCTCCGCGCGCATCTTCTCGGTGTACCCGGCGTCGTCGAGGCGCCCGGCCCGGTGCGCGGCCCGGTCGGCACGGATCGCGCCGGTCTGCGGGAACGAGCCGATCGTCGTGGTCGGGAGCGCGGGCTGGCGCTGGGCGGGGCGGGGGGCGGGGGGGGGGGCGGCCGCGGGGCCCGGGGGGTTGGGCCCGGCGCCTCGCGCGGCGAGACGGGTCCGCACCAGGTCGTCGCGGCCCTTCGCCGCGGCGACGCGGTCGACGGTGGCGCGGGCCGCGTCCATCTCGGCGGCGACCGCCGCCCGGCCCTCGTGCAGGGCGCGCCCGAGCAGCACGACCTCGCCGACCTTCTGCCGGGCGAACGCGAGCCGATCGGTGACGTCGGCGGTCAGCTTCGTCTCGGCGTCGACGTCGTAGGGGACGTGCAGCAGCGAGCAGGAGGTGCTGATCTCCACCCGGCCGGCCGCCCCGGCCAGGACGGTCGCCTTGCTCAGCGCGGCGTCCAGGTCGGTGCGCCACACGTTGCGGCCGTCGACGACGCCGGCCAGCACGGTCTTGCCGAGCAGGTCGGGGATCCCGGCCACCGAGTCCAGGTCGGCGGCACCGGCCACCAGGTCGAGGCCGATCGCGTCGACCGCGGTGCGGGCCAGCACCGGCAGGGCGGGGCCGAGCTCGCCGAAGTAGCTCGCGACGAGCAGGCGCGGGCGCGGGCGCGACGGTGCCGCGGCGAGCCGGTCGTAGACCTTGCCCAGCAGCGCGATCTCCTCCGGCGTGCGGTCGGCGGCGAACGCGGGCTCGTCGAGCTGCACCCACTCCGCGCCTGCCGCGGCCAGCTCGGCGAGCAGGTCGACGTAGACCTCCACCAGCGGGCCGATGAGGTCCAGCGTCCGGAAGTCCGCCGGGGCCTGTTCGGCCGGCTTGGCCAGCAGCAGGAACGTCAGCGGGCCGACGAGCACCGGGCGGGTCCGCACCCCGAGCTCCGCGGCCTCCCGGAACTCGTCGACCGCCTTGCGGTCGGCCGGGGCGAGCCGGGTCTTCGGGCCCAGCTCGGGCACCAGGTAGTGGTAGTTCGTGTCGAACCACTTGGTCATCTCACACGCCGGGATCCCCTCCCGGCCGCGGGCCATCGCGAACAGCAGGTCCAGCGGGTCCTCCTGCTCGGCGATCCGGGCGAACCGCTCCGGGATCGCGCCGACCGACAGCGCCGTGTCGAGCATCTGGTCGTAGTAGGAGAACGTGTTCGACGGCACGGAGCCCAGGCCGGCGTCGCGCAGGCCGTTCCAGGTGTCGCGGCGCAGCCCGGCGGCGGTCTCGCGCAGGGCGTCTCGGTCGAGAATGCCGGACCAGTAACGCTCGGTGGCGCGCTTGAGCTCCCGGTCCGGTCCGATCCGCGGGTATCCGATGACGGTGCTACCCGGGAACGGTGATGGTGCTGAGGTCACGGCTCTCTCTCCTCGCGAGCGCGGTGGAGGATCCGAGGGATCGCACGAGGAGGGGAACGGCGGCGCCCAGGGACCTGCTGCCGCAGCCGGACGTTACTCCGGCGGGCACGGCGCTGCCCCGGATTCCGCACGACCCACCCTCGAGGCCACGGATCCGCGCGCACCGGCGGTGCACGCACCGGCGGCAGGTCTTCGGACTCGCGGGCACCCACCTTCCGGCGGACCTACTGGCCGTCGCTTCCCGGGCCGGATCTCGCGATCCCGCCCAGTGCTCGTGACGGCGGTCGTTCCCACTCACCGCTGCGGGGCAGTCCCGGAATCACACCGGGTTCCCTCTTGCCTCGCGCCGTGGCCCGAACGGGGCCGCGACGCGAACCGTCGGCACTGTGGACTGTAGGGCCATCCGAGCGTGGCGCAACCGGGCGTGTGCGCCCTGTCACCTCCCGGTCGCGACCGGGAGCCCGGCCATCCCCGCGAACCGGACGATCCCGGCGCCCCGTTCGCGACCGGGGTCACACCGGCCCGGGTTGCCGATCCGTGCGCCGCGGGATTGCCTTTCCCACGTGGTTGTCCCTCTCGTGCAGCCGGCTGCTGCTCCCGCGTACTCGACCCTGTCGCACCTCGAGTGCTCCCGCGACGGTTCCCTGCACGACGCCGACATCGTGCAGGGCACCTCCCCGGCCGGTGCCCCGCTGCTCGCCCGCTACGACCTCGAGCGTGCCGCCGCGACCCTCACCCCCACCGAAATCGCGTCCCGCCCGCCGGACCTGTGGCGGTACCACGAGCTGTTGCCGGTCCGCGAGCCGGCGCACGTGGTGACCCTCGGCGAGGGCATGACCCCGCTGCTCGAGCTGCCCCGCGCGGGTGCCCGCCTCGGCGTCCCGGGCCTGCGGATGAAGGACGAGGGACTCGTCCCGACCGGCGCGTTCAAGGCGCGCGGCGCCGCGGTCGGGGTGTCCCGGGCCGCCGAGCTGGGCGTGCGCGCGGTGGCGATGCCGACCAACGGCAACGCCGGCGCGGCCTGGGCGTCCTACGCCGCGCGGGCCGGCATGGGGTCACTGATCGCGATGCCGGTGGACGCTCCGGAGATCACCCGGCGGGAGTGCGTCGTCGCCGGGGCCGAACTCTACCTGGTGGACGGCCTGATCGGCGACGCCGGGAAGCTGGTCGCGGACGCCGTGCGCCGCCGCGACGGCTATCAGGACACCTCGACACTGCGCGAGCCGTACCGCCTCGAGGGCAAGAAGACGATGGGCTACGAGATCGTCGAGCAGCTGGGCTGGCGCGCCCCCGACGTCATCCTCTACCCCACCGGCGGCGGGGTCGGGATCATCGCGATCCACAAGGCGCTGCGGGAGATGGCCGAGCTGGGGTGGCTGCGGGGTCCGATGCCGCGCCTGGTCGCCGTGCAGGCGCAGGGCTGCGCACCGATCGTCGACGCGTTCTCCGCCGGCCTGTCCGAGTCCACCGCACCCGCCGACGCGCACACCGTCGCGTTCGGGATCACCGTCCCGAAGGCGCTCGGCGACTTCCTCGTGCTCGACGCCGTCCGCGACACCGGTGGCACCGCGATCGCCGTGTCCGACGACGAGCTGCTCGCCGCCCAGCACGCGCTGGCCCGCGACGAGGGCACCTGGATCTGCCCGGAGGGCGGTGCGTGCGTGGCCGCGGTCGGGCAGCTGCGCGAGTCGGGCTGGCTCGACGGGTCGGAGAACGTCGTCGTGCTCAACACCGGCACCGGGCTGATCTACCCGGACACCGTCGCCGTGGACGTCCCGACATTGCCGGTCGACGGGCGGATCCCCGACCGAGGGCCGGGGACGACGACCGGCATCGGCGGGTAGGGGCCGCTCAGCTGCGCAACGAGTGCTCGTCGAGCCCCAGGTCGACCACACTGCTGATCGCCGCGAGGTCGCGGTCGTGCGCGAGAACGGGCACCCCGGCACTCATCGCGACGGCGGCGATCATGCAGTCGATCAGGCCTCGCGGAGTGATTCCCACCCGACGACAGCTGCGGTAGATCCGGACCGCGCCGTCGCCGTGCACCGCGGCGTCGAAGCGCAGCAGGTGGAACCGGTCGAGCAGGCGTCGCAGATCGTCCTCGCGCCGGTCGTCGCGGGCCCCGGCGAGGACCTCCATCGTCACCGGCTCGGTCACCGTCACCTCGTCGGACTTCCCGATCAGGTCCCGCAGGCGCAGGTCGACGGCACTGCCGGTGGCGCGGTCGAACTCGACCCACGCCGACGTATCGACCAGGATCACAGCTCGGGCACCGGATCGACCGACACCTCGTCGAGCGCCCGGGCCCCACGCATCGCCAGGGCCTCCTCACGCGTCATCGGTCGTCCGGCCAGACGACGCAGGGCCAGGTCGACGGCCTCAGTCTTCGTCGCCAGCCGGTACCGGCGCATGACGACCGACAGCACCTCGTCGTCGATGTCGACGTTCGTCCTCATGCACCAACAATACACCGCATACACAACGGTTACACTGCTTGCGCGGGTAGCTCCGACGGCCGTCAGGCCGACACG
>JAKDNL010000524.1 GCA_030451825.1 Pseudonocardia sp.
GGGGGGGGGGGGGTGCGGGCCGGGGGCGGGCCTCGGGTGCGGGGCCGGACGGCGACCCGCTCGGCCCGGACGCCGGTCCGGTCAGGTCGGTCGGGTCGGGCGTGCCGGAGGCGGCCGGAGCAGCACCGACGGTGCCGGCTCCTGCGGCGTCACCTGCGGCGCCACCTGCGGCGATGTGTCCGTCTCCCCCGCCCGACACGTCCGGGCCCACGGTGTCCGACGGTGGCGCGGTCGCCGTCGCGGGACCGGTGTCCGTGACGTCCCGGCGCTCGGCGCCCGGGGGCGCGTTGTCCGGGGCCGCGATGTCCGGACATCCGCCGTCCGGGACCTTGACGTGCTCGGACGTTTCGTACGTGGGGGTGCCGGGCGGCCCGTCCACCGGCCCGGGCCCGGCCTGTCCGGCAGGAGCCTGGGAGGTGGGGGAACCAGGCCCAGGCCCAGGTCCCGACGTCGGTGCCGGTCCCGACGCCGACGCTGAACCCGACGCCGGCCCGGACGTCGCGGCCTGAGGCCCGTCGTCCGGCAGGACCCCGGGCCCCGGCGCGGTCTCGTCGGCCGCCCGGTCCAGCGGGAGGGCCTCGGCCTGGGCTGCCAGGTGATACGGCGGCAGCGCCGTCCCGTCGACGAACGCCTCCACCGAGGCGGCGATGCCGGCCCGGGCCAGCGCCGCGCCGAGCTGGTAGGCCAGTACCTCGACCGGCCCGCCGGCCTGCACGGCGGCCAGCAGCACCGGATGGGGCAGCGGTCCCGGCGCGGGGCCGGCCGGCGTCAGCCGCCAGGCCAGCGACACCCGGGCCCCGCTGCGCGCGACCACCGGCAGGTTCCTCCCGATCCCGGCGACCCGCACCGCGACGTCGGGCGACCCGGCCCCGGCCGCGAACCGGTGCGTCGTCTCCCGCGGTGGAAGACCCGGGGGCAGCGCCCGGTCGGCGTGCGGCTCGACCCGCAGCGCGACGGCCGTGTCGACCAGCGCCGCACGGACGGGCTCGGGCAACGCGATCCGCCCGGCGGCCAGCGAGGCCACCAGCAGCTCGAGGGCCGGGACCTCCTCGCCGACGGCGACGAGCTCACGTCCGGTCGCGAGCAGGTCGTCGTCCACCCACCCGGCCAGGGCCAGTAGCAGCTCGTGCGCGGTCGGGGCCGCAGCCACGGTGTCGGACATGGGGTCTCCTTCGCCGGACGACCTGGGTCAGGTCCCGGTCAGCGCGCCCGAGAAGGTCTCGGTCGCGGGGGCACCGGCCTCCTGGCCGGGGGCGGGCGAGGCATCGGGAGGATGCGCCGGCGCCGTCCACAACGGCGCCGAGCCGACGAACGCGGCCTGGTGGTAGCCGGGCAGGTCCATCCCGGTCGGCAGCACCTCGACGCACGGCGTGCGGTCGCCGTGCACCCGCAGCAGGCGCTGCAGCGTCGCGGTCAGATCCCACGGACGCTCGGCGCCGAGCACCAGCAACACTCGCTGCTCACCGCGCGAACCCCGCAGGCTCTGCCGCAGCTCCTCGACGCCCGGATGACCGGCCACGACCGACGTCGCCGACAGCGCCGCCAGGTCGGGCAGGCCGTGCCCGGCCGCGAACGTCGTCCACGGGTCGTCCAGCCCGGCCAGCGGCAGGATCGCGTCCACCAGCCGCCGCGACGGCGAGCGCTGGTCCACGCAGCGGGCCAGCAGGTCGCGCTCGTGGTCGGTCAGCCCGAGGCGGTGACGCAACAGCGCACGCGGCAGGACCGCGTCCACCGAGTCGTGCGCACCGGCCGCGAGCCAGTCCCGCAGGCGCCAGAGCAGGTCGTCGGGCAGGCGCCCGGCCAGCCGGACCAGCAGCTCGTGCCCGGCCGGCACCGAGCCGGCGCCGTCGACGCTGCCGGGGGCGCCCGCGGTCATGTCAGCCGACCTCCACGATCAGCTCGACCTCGACCGGGGAGTTCATCGGCAGCTCGGCCACACCCACCGCGGAGCGGGCGTGCGCGCCGGCCTCGCCGAACACCTCACCCAGCAGGTCGGACGCACCGTTGATCACCTTGGGCTGCCCGCCGAACTCCGGCGACGAGGCGACGAACCCGACGACCTTGACGATCCCGGTCACCGAGTCCAGCCCGACCAGGGCGTCGACGGCGGCGAGCGCGTTCAGCGCACAGGTCCGGGCCAGATCGTAGCCGTCCTCGGCGGAGACGTCCCCGCCGATCTTGCCGGTCTTCGGGAGCTTGCCGTCCACGAACGGCACCTGCCCGGCCGTGAACACGAGGTTCCCGGAACGCCGGGCAGGGATGTAGGCACCGGCCGGCGTCGAGACCGACGGAAGGGCGAGGCCGAGTTCGCGCAGCTTCTCCGACGGGCTCACGACTGGACCGGGCGCTTGAAGAACGCCACCAGCTGCTCGGCGTTGGCGCCGGTGGTCACCGTGACCAGCTCCCAGCCGTCCTGGCCGAAGTTGTCCAGGATCGCCTTGGTGTTGTGGATCAGTAGCGGTGCGGTCAGGTATTCCCACTTGGTGGCCGGGGAGCTCATGTCACGGAACTGTAATGGCCATACGTCCGTCCGATCCGTTCGCCTCGACGGGCGGTGGGATGTGAGCGACGGCCGTCACCGGGCTGGAGGCCGCCGAGCTACGTACGCTGACCGACGTGACGACGACCGGGTGGCCCGATCCCCTGCCGACGGCTCGGCTGCACGTGGTGTCCGGCAAGGGCGGTACCGGCAAGACGACGGTGGCCGCCGCGCTCGCCCTGGCCCTGGCCACCGGTGGCAAGCGCACGCTGCTGGTGGAGGTGGAGGGCCGGCAGGGCATCGCCCAGGTCTTCGACACGCCGCCGCTGCCCTACGAAGAGCGCAAGATCGCGATCGCGCCCGGCGGCGGTGAGGTGCGCGCCCTCGCGGTGGACGCCGAGGCGGCCCTGCTGGAGTACTTCGAGATGTTCTACCGGCTCGGGGTCGCCGGGCGGACGCTGCGCCGGATGGGTGCCGTCGAGTTCGCGACCACGCTGGCCCCGGGCCTGCGCGACGTGCTGCTCACCGGCAAGGCCAAGGAGTGCGTCAGCCGCACCGACCGCGACGGGCGCCCGGTCTACGACGCGGTCGTCCTCGACGCCCCGCCGACCGGGCGCCTGGTCACGTTCCTCGATGTCACCCGGGCGATGGCCGACCTGGCCAAAGCAGGCCCGATCCACGGCCAGGCCGAAGGTGTCGTCGAGCTGCTGCACTCCCCGCGCACCGCCGTGCACCTGGTCACGTTGCTGGCGGACCTGCCGGTCACCGAGACCCTGGAGACCGTCACCGAGCTGCAGGAGGCCGGCCTGCGGGTCGGCACCGTGATCGTCAACCGGATGCGCGAGCAGTGGTTGCCGGATCGCTCGGTCACCGCCGCCGCGCACGGTCGGGTGGACGGCTCGCGGATCCGCAACGGCCTCGCCAGCGCCGGGATCGACCTGGCCCCCGACGAGATCGACGGCCTGGTCGCGGAGACCGTCGAGCACGCCGTTCAGGTCGCGGGCGAGTCCGCCGCGTTGCAGCGCCTGGACGACGAGCCCGACCCGTCGCTCTCACGCGTCACGCTCCCGCAGGTGCTCGGCGGGGTCGATCTGGGCTCGCTCTACGAGCTCGCCGAGAAGCTGACCGCACAGGGTGTGCGTCTGGAGGCACGCACGTGACCCGCGGAACCCCTCTCGACATCGACGCCGTGCTCGACGACCCGGACACCCGCGTCGTCGTGTGCTGCGGCTCCGGCGGCGTCGGCAAGACGACGACGTCGGCGGCCCTGGCCCTGCGCGCGGCCGAACGCGGGCGGAAGGTGGTCGTGCTGACCATCGACCCGGCGCGGCGCCTGGCCCAGGCGCTCGGCGTGGACGAGCTGAGCAACGCGCCCAGCACCGTCCCGGACGTCGGCCGGCCGGACGACGGTCGTCTGAGCGCGATGATGCTGGACATGCGCCGCACGTTCGACGAGATGGTGCACGGCCACGCGCCGCCGGACCGGGCACAGAAGATCATCGACAATCCCTTCTACCAGACCATCTCCACGTCGTTCTCCGGAACGCAGGAGTACATGGCGATGGAGAAGCTGGGCCAGCTCGTCGCGTCCGGGCGCTGGGACCTGGTCGTCGTCGACACCCCGCCGTCGCGGTCGGCACTGGACTTCCTGGACGCCCCGCAGCGGATGTCGAGGTTCCTCGACGGCCGCATGATCCGCCTGCTCTCGTCGCCGGCGCGGGCCGGCGGGTGGGGTATCCGCAAACTGGTCGGGGCCGGTTTCGGGCTGTTCGCCAAGGTCGTCTCGACGATCCTCGGCGGGCAGATGCTGGCCGACGCGTCGGCGTTCGTGCAGGCGTTCGACACCATGTTCGGCGGGTTCCACGAACGCGCCGAGAAGACCTACGCGCTGCTGCGCTCACCGGGGACGGCGTTCCTGGTCGTCGCCGCGCCGGAGGCCGACGCGCTGCGCGAGGCGGCCTACTTCACCGAGCGCCTCGGCGCCGAGGAGATGCCGCTGGCCGGGCTCGTGCTCAACCGCACCCACCCGGTGCTGGCCTCGGTGTCCGCGGCCCGCGCCCGTGCCGCCGCGGAGAACGTCGGCGGTGCCGGCTCGCAGATCGCGGCGGCCGTGCTGCGCCTGCACGCCGACCGGGTCGAGCTCTCCGAGCGCGAGGAGCACCTGCTGACCCGCTTCGCCGCGGCGCACCCGTCGGTGCCGGTGGTGCGGGTGCCCTCGGTCGCCGGCGACATCGCCGATCTCGACGGCCTGCGCAAGGTCGGTGACCTGCTGGCCTGCGGCGGACAGGACCAGCCCACCGCCGTCGCCGGCCAGTAGCCTCGTGCGCGGTTTCGTCGTCCGGGGGACGTTATCCGCGTACGAGGGGACAGGAACGGGTGGCCGGAGGC
>JAKDNL010000525.1 GCA_030451825.1 Pseudonocardia sp.
AGCCAGCACATCGCCCGACCCGGCGATCGCCAGCGACGCCGGCGCCGAGGCGTTGATCGCCGCCCGTCCGTCGGGCGCGGCGATGCCGCTGTCGTGGCCCTTCAGCAGGACGACCGCGCCGGTCGCCACCACGAGCGTTGCGGCGCCGAACGCGAGTTGCGGGGCCGCGGCGCCGGTCTCCTCGTCCCCGAGCAGGAGCAGGCCGATGTTGACCAGGAGGTGGAACCCGCCCGCCAGCAGGAGCACGGGGCCCACCCCCGGTCGAGCAGCACCACCAGCAGGATCGACATCCCGACCGTGCCGGCCAGGAAGCCGAGCACATAGAGCGGCCCGAGACCGAGGATCTGGACGTGCCAGAGCCCCCATACGATGCCGACCACGACGCCGGTGGCCAGCACGCCGAACCGGGTCCGCAGCAAGGGCTGGAACCGGCACCGCCAGCCCAGTTCCTCCCCCCACGGCCCCGACGAACTGCGCGATCAGCAGCGCCGCGACCGGTGGTCCGACCGAACCGAGACCGGTCACCGGGACGTCGACCCCGACCAGCGCGCAGAACCCCACCATCAGGCCCAGCGTCAGTACCACCGCCGCAACGGTCGCCCCGAGTCGTACCGCCGTCGCTGGACCGAACGAGCCGAGCACGATCCGACACCGCGACCGCGCCGAGCGGTGGAAGAGGAGGACCGTCGCGATCGCGCCCAGCGCCGGCGCGAACTGCACCACGGAGATCAGCGCGGAGTCGATCTCCAGCGCACCCTGGACCCACAACATGGCCAGGGAGAACACGAACGTCAGCACCACGAAGCAGGTCGCGGCCGGCCAGATCCGTGCCGTCGCGGCGCCGATGGCCTCGTGTTCGTCGAACCCGCTCTATGCGTGCGATGTCATGGTGTGCGGCCGCCCCTGGTGATGGTGCTGGTGGGTGATCATCACACAGCCTCGCCCGCCTCCAGCGCATCCCTCTTTCGTCGGTCACGGCTGGTCCGCTCGTACCTCCCCGTGTGGGAGCCGGGTGAGGTCGCCGTCAGCGCTGCGACACCTCGCCGGGCGCGCCTGTCCGGCAGGATCCTGGGCCCGGGCGTGGCGAACCCGACCGGCCGGGGACCGCTTAGGCCGTCCCGGCCAGCGCGCCCAGCACCTCCGAGGTGCCGTCGTCGACGAGCACGGTGGCCAGCCCGTCGCCACGCGTCTCGCCCCGGTTCACGATCACCACCGGGATCCCGTGCTTGGCGGCGTGCTTGACGAACCGCAGCCCGGACATGACCGTCAGCGAGGACCCGGCGACGAGCAGCGCCCCGTCGTCCGGGCCCAGCCCACCGACGAGGGCGTAGGAGCGGGCCACCCGGTCGCGGGGCACGTTCTCGCCGAAGAACACCACGTGCGGCTTGAGGCGTCCGCCGCAGCACGCGCAGGCCGCGATCCGGAACCCGTCGGTGGCCTCCAGCGCGGCGTCACCGTCGGGTGCGGTCTCGACCTCGGCGCTGTGGTCCTCGGTGAAGGGGTCCTCGGTGAAGGCCGGGTTCAGGCCGGCGAGACGGCGCTGCAGGTCGTCGCGGGACCCGATCTCGCGGCAGTCCAGGCAGATCACCTCGTCGATCCGGCCGTGCAGGTCGACGACGTCGCGGTGCCCGGCCGCGGCGTGCAGGCCGTCGACGTTCTGGGTGATCAGCCCGTCCAGCACGCCCGCCCGCTGCAGGGCGGCGAGCGCCCGGTGGCCGGGGTTCGGCTCGGCCCGGCGCATCCTGGCCCAGCCGACGTGGCTGCGCGCCCAGTAGCGCCGCTGCGCCGCCTCGCCGGAGACGAACTCGGAGTAGGTCATCGGGCGCCGCGGCGGGGAGTCCGGGCCGCGATAGTCGGGGATGCCCGAGTCGGTGCTCAGGCCCGCCCCGGTGAGCACGACGAGACGGCGACCGGCGAGCAGGTCGAGCGCCCGCGTTCCGGCCGCGGTGTCGCCGAGGGTGGTCACGACGTCCAGGGTAGGCGCGCGGCGACGGTGTCGCGTTCCTTCAATCTCCTGCGCCCGGGCACCGGGCAGGCTGACCGACATGGATCACGACCAGCATCTGTCCGACGGCGTCGACCTGGCCGTCTCGGTCATCCGGGACACCCCGGTCGAGCGCTATGACGACCCCACCCCGTGCACCGACTTCACCGTCGCGGACCTGATCAACCACATGGCCTTCGGCCTCGTGCTGGCGCGCTGCAGCGGCACCCGGGAGCCGTGGGACCCGGCCTGGACGGCCGACTCCCCGGCGCCGGTGCTGGACGGGCTGCCGCGCGAGCAGTGGGCCGCGGCCGCCGCCGAGGCGGGTGCGCAGGTGATCGCGGCCTGGGACGATCCGGCCGCGTGGTCGGGCGACTCGCACATGGGCGGCGCGGTGATGCCGGCGGCGGTCATCGGTTCGATGATGACCGGCGAGTTCGCCGTGCACGCCTGGGACCTGGCCGCGGCGGCCGGTCGCCGCGTCGACGTCGGGCCGGGGCTCGGCGAGGTGGCGCTGGAGGCGATGACCGGGATGGCGGCGATGGGCCGCGACGCCGGGTGGATCGGGCCGGAGGTCACCGTCCCCGCCGACGCGCCGGTGTTCGACCGGGCGCTGGCGGTGTCCGGCCGGGACCCGTCCTGGACGCCCTGAGCGACACCCCGCCGGCGGACGGTCAGCCGGGCACCCAGGCCGGCCTGCGCTTCTCGGTGAACGCCCGGATGCCCTCC
The DNA here is from genome assembly GCA_030451825.1 of Pseudonocardia sp. Taxonomy (GTDB): domain Bacteria; phylum Actinomycetota; class Actinomycetes; order Mycobacteriales; family Pseudonocardiaceae; genus Pseudonocardia. Next base: position 2,714 of record JAKDNL010000525.1, read on the forward strand.
TGCCCCTCCTCGGAGGCGAAGAACCCCGCCGAGAGCGTGTTCATCTCCGCGAAGTCCTCGGCCATCGCCTCCGGACGGGTCCGGCGCAGCATCTGCTTCGCCCCGGCCAGCGCGTTCGGGGCGCCGAGCGCGAGCATGCCGGTGTAGCGGGCGACCTCGGCGTCCAGGCCGTCGACCGGGACGGCGCTGTTGACGAGCCCGATCGCGGCGGCGCGAGCGGCGTCGAACGTCTCGCCGGTGAGGAACAGCTCGTGCGCGGCGCGGGCGGACAGGCGCGGCAGCACCGTCACCGAGATGACGGCCGGGATCACCCCGATCCGGACCTCGGAGAACGCGAACGTCGCCGAGTCCGCGGCCACCGCGATGTCGCAGGCGGCGACGATCCCGACGCCGCCGGCACGGGCCGGACCGGCCAATCGCGCGACGACCGGTGTGGGGGAGTCCCAGATCGTGCCCAGGATGCGCGGGACCTCGGTCACGCCCTGCTGCTCGGCGCCCGCTCCGCGGGACTCCTTGAGGTCCATCCCGGCGCAGAACACGGTCCCGGTGTGGGTCAGCACGATCACCCGCGTCGCCTCGTCGGCGATCGCGGTCCCCAGATGCGCGAGCAGCTCGCGGCGCACCTGCGCGGACAGCGCATTGCGGTTGGCAGGCGAGTCCAGGGTGATCGTGGCGATCCCGCCGGAGACGTCGAGGTGGACCAGTTCGGACATGTCAGGGCTCACGCCGGCACCGTATCCACCGCGCCGCGGGGGCGCCGGGATCAGATCGGGGCGCTGTCGGACTGGCGGGGTAACGGGCGGCGCATGACGGCGATCTGCTGGGCCAGCTCGGCCGCGATCAGCTCGGCGTGCAGGGCGTCGTCCTCACCGTCGTGCGCGGCGAGCGCACGATGACGGCGGACGAGGTCGTCGAGGGAGTCGAGCATCCGGTGCACCGACGTCCGGCCGGCCGGTACCGGCTCGGGTCGGGTGAGTTCTGGTGTCATCGACGTTCTCCGTTGAACGTTGTCGGGGCTGAGCGTGATCACTTCCGTTGTACCCCCGAATAACGCCGCCCACGCGTGTGAAAGCACGCATGGGATGCAGGACACTGTGACCGGGAGCAGTCGGGCGGTGACCGGTCGTGATCCCTTTTCCGGTGTTGTCGCGCTGCGACCAGCGGTCGAGTGGCTCCGAGGGTGGTACCGGCAGGGCCACGCTGAGCTCGGGCGGGCACCGCGCGGCGGCGATAGCGTCGGTGACGACGCATACACATCCCGACGGGAGAGAACGTGAAGATCGGACTGCACATCGCGGACTTCACCTACCCCAGCGGCCCGGCGGGCCTGGCCGACGACCTCGGCCGGATCGCCGTCGCCGCGGAGGAGGAGGGGTTCGCGCGCATCAGCGTGATGGATCACGTCTGGCAGATACGCCCGGTGGGGCCGATCGAGAACGACATGCTCGAGGCGTACACGACGCTGGGCTACCTGGCCGCCCGCACCGAGAAGGTCGAGTTGCTGACCTGGGTCACCGGCGTGACCTACCGCGAGCCCGGGCTGCTGGCCAAGCTCGTCACGACCCTGGACGTGCTGTCCAAGGGCCGCGCCTGGCTGGGGATCGGTGCCGCCTGGAACGACGAGGAGTCGGCCGGTCTCGGGCTGTTCTTCCCGCCGACCGGGGAGCGCTTCGAACGGCTCGAGGAGACCCTCAAGATCTGCCTGCAGATGTGGAGCGACGACGAGGGCACGTTCGAGGGCAAGCACTACCGGCTCGGCCGGACGTTGAACGTGCCGCAGTCGCTGACCCGTCCGCACCCGCCGATCCTGATCGGCGGCGGTGGGGAGAAGAAGACGCTGCGGCTGGTCGCGCAGTACGCCCAGGCCTGCAACCTGTTCGGCGGGCCGGACCTGGAGCGCAAGCTCGACGTGCTGCGCCAGCGATGCGACGAGGTGGGCCGCGACTACGACGACGTCGAGAAGACGGTCATGGCCCCGCTCGACCCGAGCGACCCGACGGCGCTGGTCGAACAGCTGCAGGGCTACGCGAAGCTGGGCGTGCAGCACGTCCACGGCTGGGTGCCGGGCGTCTCGGAGATCGAGCCCCTGCGCGTGCTCGGCCGCGAGGTCATCCCCGCAGCAGCCCAGATGTGACCCGTGCGCGGA
>JAKDNL010000526.1 GCA_030451825.1 Pseudonocardia sp.
CTCCGCGAACATGACCCGCTCGGGCCCGGCCACGGCGCCGAGCCACCCTGGCGTGCGCGCGACCACCCCAGGACCCACCGGGCCCGACGACGACCCGCCCCCGTTCTGAGTGCGCCACGAGGCGCATCGTCATATCTCAGCCGCGCAGGAAGTACAGGACGGTCATCGTCGCCGCGGTGCTCAGCACGAGGGGCGCGCAGCACACGGGCGGACAGGCGCCGGGCCAGGCGTGCCCCGCCGAACCCGCCGACGACCGCCCCGACGAGCACAGCGACGAGCGGGACGGGATCGGCCAGCACGTCCGCGGCCACCAGGAAGATCCCGGCCGCGACCGCGTTGAGGGCCGCGAGCTGGGCGACCCGCATCGGGTTGCCGGCCGCCGCGTCGATCCCGAGACCGGCACTCCACAGCGCGAGCATCAGGATGCCGACGGCTCCGCCGAAGTATCCGACGTAGATCGCCAGCAGGAACTGACCGGCCAGGATCGACCGCGGGCCCATGTCCACCGTGCGGTGCAGGGCGGCATTCAGGAGTCGGGACAGGGCGCGTCCGAACGCCAGCACCAGGGTGGCGAAGGCGAGCAGCCACGGCACGGCCGGCACCTCGGCGACGCACCGGCTCGTCCCGCGCGCGCTGGCCTCGTTCCTGGCCGAGCACCCGGACCTCGACGTCACGGCGTCCGAGCGGCCCACCCCGGAGACCCTGCGGATGCTCGCCGACGGCGAGGGCGACCTGGGCATCGTCGTCGACGACGGCTCCCGTGTCCCCGGGCCGGACACCGAGCCGCTCGGTGACGACTCCCTGGTCGTGATCGGCCGCGCCGGCGGGGTGCTGGCGGACCGCGACGAGCTCACTTACCGGGAGGTCGCCGAGCACCCGCTGGTCGGCCTGGGTCCCTCGACGCCGCTGCAGCGCTGGATCGAGGGCAACCTGGGCGCGGACGCCCCGGTGGCGCGCTTCCGTACCCGCGCCTCGACGATCGGGACGGTCGTCACGCTGGCCGCGGCCGGTGCCGGGCTGGCGGTGCTGCCGCGCCGGGCGGTGGACCCGTCGGTGCCCCTGGAGCTCTGCGCGCTGCGGGACCCCTGGTCGCGGCGGCGCCTGTCGCTGGCCCGAGGGGCGACCACACGCCGGACCTCGACGGCCACCGCGGCGCTGGCCGAGCACGTCCGCCGCGCCGCCGACGGCGACGTCCGGATCCCGGAGGGGGATCGGTTCCGCGACCCGGAGCGGTTCAGCTGAACCCGCAGGCGGGTGGACAGCGGGGCTCACGGGCGCGAGCGGAGCCTGGCCAGCATCTCGTTGTAGGCGTTGAGGTCGGCGTCGCCGTCCCGGTCGGCCTGACGGTCGGTGCGGACGGCGGTGCGGGTGTCCTCCCGCGACCACTGCACGATCAGCGCGACCACGACCAGCAGCATCGGCAGCTCACCGGTCGCCCAGGCGATCCCGCCACCGACGTGCTGGTCCTCCAGCAGGCTCGAGATCCACGGCAGCCCGACGGAGCGGTAGAAGTTCTCCCCGAGCACGGTGTCCGAGCTCATCACGGCGATCCCGAAGAACGCGTGGAACGGCATCGTCGCCAGCAGCACGGCGAGCCGGCCCAGGTGCGGCAGCCGGCTCGGGGCGGTGTCCACACCGATCAGCGGCCAGAAGAACAGGTACCCGACGAGCACGAAGTGCAGGTTCATCAGCTGGTGCGACCAGTGGAACCGCAGCGCGCCGTCGAACAGCCCGGTGAAGTACAGGACGTAGAACGAGCCGACGAACAGGATCGCGGCCACCGCCGGGTTCGTCAGGACCTTGGCGAAGCCCGAGTGCACCGCGGCCAGGAGCCACTCGCGCGGGCCGGGCTGGTTGCCCCTGCCGGCCGCGGGCAGTACCCGCAGCGCCAACGTCACCGGCCCGCCCAGGCACAGCAGCACCGGCGCGAGCATGTTCAGCGACATGTGACTGATCATGTGCACGCTGAACATCGAGGGGGAGTAGAAGCCGAGCCCGGACGACGTCGCCAGCAGCACGACGGCGCAGCCGCCGAGCCAGGCCACGGTCCGGCCGGTCGACCACGCGACCCCGCGCGCCCGCAGGCGACGGACCCCGAGCAGGTAGACCGCGGCGGCGAGCAGGGCCCCCGTGCCGAAGATGATGTTGAACCGCCAGTCGACCAGCAGCGGGATCGCCCCGAACGGCCGCTCCACGTTCCAGCCGATCAGCGTCTCCAGGTCGGAGTCGGAGCGGACCAGGAACCGGGGCGGGACACTGTGGCTCATCGCGACCCCGAGCACGGCGACGATCGCGCCGCCGAGCACGAGCGGGAGCAACGTGGCGCGGCGTGCGGCCGAAGGGCCGCGGCGCAGCACCAGGACTGTCGCCACCGCGAGCAGAAACACGAGCGGGATCTCCACCAACAGCAACCGGCCGTACGCGGTCCCGGTCAGCGACCCGACGCCGACGACCACCACCTGGAGCACCAGCTCCCCGGCGACGAACAGGGCGCCGCTGCCCAGCGTCAGCCACCGGAACCTCCGCCACAGAACGTCGGTGACCTCGCCGCCGTGCGTCCGGTACGCGGCCAGCGCGGCGACCGCGCCCAGCCAGACGACCCCGCCGACGGCGCGCAGCATGCCGGCGTCGCCGCTCCAGTCGTGACCCGCGCCGGTCGCGGCCGGGCTCACCGCGGCCGGGAACACCCAGCACAGCGCCGCGAGCAGCCCCATCGCGCCGACCGCACGCCAGCTCAGGAACCAGGTGCACCCGGCAGCCACCAGCAGCAGCGCGAGGCCGGTCAGCAGCCAGCCCATCGGCTCCTCGAGCGTCGCGAACACCGAGAACCAGCCGGTGAGCCCGCCCTCGGCCGGGGCGAGCAGGGCCGAGCCGGTCAGATCCGACGTCGTGGTCCAGGCCGCGCCCAGCGCGGCGAGCCCGGCGACGGCCGACGCGACGCCAGCCCGGCGCAGGGCCCGGTAGCCCTCCACGCCGACCGTGCCGGAGGCCTGCGGGGGCGCCTGGAACGCGGCGAACAGCAGCGCCCCGGCCGCCAGGGCTCCGGTGAGCAACGCGACCGTGCGCAGCGCCGGCCCGAGGATCCGCACGTCCAGCGGCGGTGCCGGGACCCCGACCCGGGCGTACACCCCGGCGTCGGTCAGCACGATCGCGGCCGCGGCCAGCGCGCAGACGACGACGCCGAGCACGGTCAGCCCGGTCGCCACCGCTCCCGGCCGCAACCGACCCCGCCGCGGCGCGGACGCGTCGCCCGCTCGCGCGGACCCCGCCGCACCGGTCACGGTATCTGTTGCGCCGCTCAACGTCGGTCCTCCCGGGCTCGCCTGCACCTGCGCCCGGCCCGGCCGGCCCCGTCCGCGGGGTGCCGCGACACCCGGGCGCACCCCGAATGGTCCCCGACCAGGTACCCGGTCCGCCCGTCCGGGTGCGTCATTGCCGCGCACGACACACGGTGCCCGCCGCCCCGCTCAGAACAGCCCTGACCACCAGTTGCTGACCTGGTCCCAGAAGCCCCGGGCGTCGTCGCCGATCTGAGTCGGATCCGGCAGGTTCGACGGCAGGCTGGGCAGGTTCGACGGCAGGCTGGGCATGCTGGGCAGCTCGGTCGGGATGTTCGACGGCAGCTCGGTCGGCAGGCCCGGGATCCGGGTCGGGAACCCGGTGCCGTCGTTCTCGCTACTCGGGGCCTCCGAGGTCTCGGTCGGATCCGCCGACGTGGTCGGGGCCTCGCTCGTCGACGACTCGGTGGTGCGCGGCGGCGTCGTCTCCTCCGAGCTGGTGTTGTAGACCAGCAGCCCGATCAGCAGGACGAGCACGACCACCACGAACGCGCCGATCGCGATCCAGCGCCCGGTCCTCGACGAGCCCAGGTCGCGCTCTTCGCGCGGCTCCTCCGCCGGCGGGGGCGGCGGCGCCGCGCCGGCCGCGGCGGAGAGCATCCCGGCGGCCTCCCGGGCGTCGACCCGTCGCGACGGGTCGGTCGTGGTCATCGCGGCGATCGCACCGCGCAGCGGCTCCAGGACGTCGCGCGGGACGACGGGGGAGCGGGTGAGCCGCTCGCCCGCGCCCTCGATGCCCTCGCCCTGGTACTCGCGACGGCCGGTCCAGGCCTCGAGCAGCACCAGGCCGAGCGCGTAGACGTCGGCCGGCGGGCCGACGTCGCGTCCGCGCACCTGCTCCGGCGCCAGGTAGGCGGGGGTGCCGACGATCTCGCCGACGGCGGTGTGCCCGCCTGCGCGGCTCTCGGCACCGAGCAACGAGGCGACGCCGAAGTCCGCCAGCCGGGCGCGGCCGTTGCCGTCGATCAGGATGTTCGACGGCTTCACGTCGCGGTGAGTGACGCCCTGGGCGTGCACGTAGGTCAGGGTCTGGGCGACCTCCAGGCCGAAGCGGCGGATGTCGTCGGCGGGCAGCCGCTCGGCTTCGATCACCTCGCGCAGTGTCGGGCCGTCGACGAGCTCCATCACCAGGTAGGCGCGGTGCGGCTCGACCGCGAAGTCGTGCACCGCGACCAGGCCGGGGTGATGCAGGTTCGCCATGACCTGCGCCTCCTGCCGGAAGCGCGCATCGGCGGTCGGGTCGTTGCCCGGTCCGAAGATCTTCACCGCGACCGGGCGGTTGAGACGGGTGTCGGTCGCGCGGTGCACGTCGGCCATCCCGCCCTGGCCGATCAGGCCCTCCAGGCGGTAGCGGCCACCGAGCAGTTCCGGGCCGCCGACCGGCTGCGGGAGCATCCGGGTCGCGTCCGGGTGCGCGGCGCGGGCGTCGACCGGGCCGCCGGCCAGGACGCGG
>JAKDNL010000052.1 GCA_030451825.1 Pseudonocardia sp.
GCGGAGCGAACATCGGTGCTGAGCGGAGCTTGCGGAGCGAACATCGGTGCTGAGCCTGCCCAGGACTCAGCGGGGCTCGTGCCGAACGGTGACCTCGAGCAGCGCGAACAGCTGCGCGACCAGCCAGTCCCGCATGTCCTCGCGCCCCACCTCGCCGCGCTCGAGCCAGGTCAGGGTCGCGCCCTCGACCAGCGCCACCCAGCCGCGCAGCGTCATCAGCTGCAGCGGTGTCGGGTCGGAGAGCCCGCCGCGCTGCACGAGCAGGTCGACGATGTGGTCGCGCACGCCGTCGACCAGCCCGTCGGTCTCCCCGGTGGAGATCACCGAGCCGCTGCGCAGTATCGCGACGTAGGCGCCGGCGTGGCGCTGGGCGACGTCGAGGAACGCGTCGACGGCGCCGTGCAGCTGCGCGTCCAGGGTGTCGCCGGCGGGCATCGCGACCCGCTCGATCAGCTCCTCCGCGACCGTGCCGAGCGCGGCGACGTGCAGGGACCCGACGTTGGGGAAGTAGCGGTAGAACAGCGCCCGGGAGCAGTCGGCGGCGCGGGTGACGTCCTCGACGGCCACCTCCTCGGGAGGCAGGCGGCGGTAGAGCTCCAGCGCCGCGGCGACGAGCTGTTCGCGCCGTCGCGCCGGGCTCATCCGCCGCGGGGCCCGTCCCGGTTCCGGCCGCGCGGGCACGGCCGGAGCGTCGGGTTGCCCGCTCATCGCCGCGCCGGTCGGGCCGGGACCCGGGGACCCTGTCGGACAGGCCGGGGATCCTTCTCGGGCGAGGTCCGGGGCAGGTCCACCACGACGCGGTCACCGGCGGCCCGGCCCACGCAGAGCGCGGTGAGCCCCGGGCCGGCCGGGTCGCCGACGGTCTCGCCGGAGAGTAGCGGCACGTGGCAGGTGCCGCAGAAGCCCTGCCGGCAGGAGAACGCCAGGTCCGGGCGCACGGCGCGGAGCGCGTCCAGGGCGGTGCCGTCGGCGGGCACCGGCACCGACGGTCCGCCGGCCACCTCGATGGTGAACGGGCGCCCGTCCCGGATCGGGGGCGGGGAGAACCGCTCGGAGTGCAGGCGGCGCCCGGCGGGCATCGCGCGCCGGACCGCCTCGATCATCGGCGGCGGCCCGCAGCAGTACACCGCGGCGCCGTCCGGGTGACCTGCCAGCAGCTCCTCGGCGGACGGCGGGCCGCCGTGTGCGTCGTCGGGGCGGACCTCGACCCGCTCCGGGTCCAGGGCGGCGAGCTCGTCGCTCAGCGGGAGCGAAGCACGGGTCCGGCCGGTGTGTACCAGGCGCCAGTCCGCGCCGTTCGCGGCGGCGGCGCGCACCATCGGCGCGATCGGGGTGATGCCGATGCCGCCGGCCAGGAACAGGAACGACGGCGCCGCGGCGAACGGGAACGCGTTGCGCGGCCCGCGCAGCGTCAGGGCCGTGCCCGGGGTCAGCGTGTGCACCTCACGGGAGCCGCCCCCGCCGCCGGGGATGCGCCGCACCGCGATCCGGTAGACCCCTCGTTCCACCGGATCGCCGCACAGCGAGTACTGCCGCACCCGTCCGGAGGGCAGCACGACGTCGACGTGCGCACCCGGACGCCATCCGGGCAGCGGCCCGCCGGATGCGGACACGAGCTCCAGCTCGGCGACGTCGGCCCCGTGCACCTGATCGGCCCCGTGCACCTCGTCGATGCAGCTTCGCCGCACCCGGTGCACGATCACGGCCACCGACCGGTCCACCGCCGGCGCCGGGCGCCGCCGTCGCCCGGCACGTGCGGCCAGCGCCGCCGCGAGGCCGACCACGAGATCGACCCGGCGCATGGTCCGGCTCGGGCGCACCGGGGGTGTCACCGTTCCTCCGCCGCCCGGGCCGCGGGGGAGGTCGCAAGGTAGGCCACGGCGGCGTCGGTGCTGCCGTGGCGCGCCGGGTGGTAGCGCGGGTTCAGGTACGCCACTGTCGCCCGCGCCAGCAGCAGCGGCCCGGGGGCGAGCCCCCGCCGGGACGCGCGCAGGTAGTCGCGAAGCCGGACCCGGGAGTCCGGGGTGCCGCGCAGCGTCGGATCTCGGCGACACAGGTGCGCCACCCCGACGGCCCAGAGCCGCAGCAGGATCGGCCCGCTGATCATCAGCGATCGGATCCGGCGCAGGTAGCGGCCGTCGAGGTGGGTGAACAGGTCGTGCGCGACGCTGCGGTGCTCGACCTCCTCGGCGCCGTGCCAGCGCAGCAGGTCGAGCATCGTCGGGTCGGCGCCGGCCGCGTCCAGGGCGCCGGCGTCGAGGATCCACTGGCCCAGCACGGCCGTCAGGTGCTCGATCGCGGCGATCAGCGCGACCCGCTCGACCAGCCATTCGCCGGCCGCGTCGTCGTCCAGACCGCGCTCGCCGAGCACCTGACCGAACATCCACTCGACCTGCTCGACGTACGCCGAGGGGTCGAGCCCGGTCGCGGCCAGGTGGTCCTGCGCGCCCTGGTGCGACGATGCGTGCATCGCCTCCTGCCCGATGAACCCGCGCACGTCCTCGGCCAGTGCCTCGTCGCGGATCAGCGGCAGCGCGGAGGAGAACACCCGTACGAACCAGCGCTCGCCTTCGGGCAGTAGCAGGTGCAGCACGTCGAGCAGGTGCGAGGCGAACGGCTCGCCGGGGATCCAGTGCGGCGGCAGCGACGACCAGTCGAACGCCACGTCGCGGGCGTGCAGGGCGATCCGGTCGGCGTCCGGTCGGCGGTCCGGACGGTGGTCGGGGCGGGGGGTGCTCATCGCGTGCCTCTCCTTACCGGGGTCCGATGTCGCGGCGGGCGATCGCCCGGAGCAGTGCGGGGGACAGCCGCGAGGCGAGCAGCCCGGCGTGCGCCTCGGCGGTGACGGGCGCGAGCGGGGCGTTGCACTCCACCGCGCGCACGACGTGCTCGGCGACCCGCTCCGGGGTGTAGTTCCGCCGGGCGTAGAGGGCGGTGGTCGCCTTCTGCAGGCGCCGTTCCTCGGCGGCGTCGAGGCCGACGAACCGGGTCGTCGAGGTGATGTCGGTGTGCACGAACCCGGGGCACAGCGCCGTGACGCCGATGCCGTCGTCGGCCAGTTCCGCACGCAGGCACGCGGACAGCGTGAGCACCGCCGACTTCGTGGTCGCGTAGGCCGCGAGGGTGCGCGAGGGCAGGTAGGCCGCCGCCGAGGCGACGTTGACGATGTGCCCGCCCTCGCCGTGCGCCGACAGCAGTGCCGAGAACGCCCGGCAGCCGTGGATGACGCCCCACAGGTTCACGTCGATGATCCGCTGCCAGTCCTCCAGCGTGGTGTCGGCGAACGAGCCGGCCATCCCGATCCCGGCGTTGTTCACCACCACGTCCGGCACGCCGTGCTCGGCCGCCACGTCGGAGGCCAGCCGGGCGAGGGCTGATTCGTCGGCGACGTCGACGGTGACCGGGAACGCCCGGCCGGCGCCGATCAGCTCGGCGGTCCGCCGCGCGCCGTCGGGGTTCCGGTCCGCGACCACGATCCGGGCCCCGCGCCGCGCGAACGCGGCCGCGGTGGCCCGTCCGATCCCGCTGCCGGCCCCGGTGACGACCACCAGCGCGCCGTCCCAGCGCCCGTTGTCCCGGCGCCCGTTGGTAGAGCGCCCGGCGCCCGGCCGGGCGGCGCTGCGGGCGCGGGCGAGCGCCGGTGCCTCCGGGCCCCCCTCGGCGTGCGCGACGAGCTCGGCCACGCAGCGCGCGATCACCTCGGGGCGCGTGCGCACGATCCAGTGCCCGCCGGGCAGGCGCCGGACCCGCAGGTCCGGGGCGTAGGCGCCGACCCGGGTCTGCAGGGCAGGGGTCACGTAGCGGTCCCCGCGCGGCGCGAGTACCTGCACCGGGACGTCGGCGCGGCGCGGTTGCGGGTCGCCCAGGCGGGCCGGGAGGTTGCGGCGGTAGAGCTCCAGGCCGTTGACGGCGTCGCGGAGGTTCGGGCACGGCACGCCCTCGGTGGCCGAGACCAGCGCCCCGGCCAGGCCGCTGCGCCAGGCCAGCTCGGGCAGCACCGGGGTGCGGAACAGCATCGTGTACCAGGACTCGAGACCTTGCCGGACGATCTCGCGCAGGGTCGCGCCGGAGCGCCGGCGGAAGAACAGCCCGACGTGGTCCAGGCACGGCCCGGAGATCGAGGTGAACGACGCGACCCGCCCGGCCAGCGCGCTGTGTCGGGCGTCGCCGTCCGCGGCGGTGACGGCGTGCCAGGTCTGGATCGCGCCCCAGTCGTGGGCCAGAAGGTGCACCGGCGCGTCCGGGCTCACCGCGTCGACGACGGCCCGCAGATCCTCGGAGAGGCGTTCGAGGTCGTAGCCCGCCGGCCCGGAAGGGGTACCCGAGGCGCCGGCGCCGCGCACGTCGTAGGTGACGACGTGGTGGCGCTCGCGCAGGACGTCGACGACGCCGTCGAAGACCGTGTGGTCGTCCGGATAGCCGTGCACCGCAACGACCATGGGGGCGTCCGGGTCGCCGTGCGAGTACACGGCCAGCGCGAGCCCGTCGGCCGAGACCACCTCTTTGTGAGACACGTCGTCATCATAGAAAATATGTCAACAAGAGTCCAGGGCGGGCATCCGTTCGGGGTCACTCGGGTACGTTGCCCGGGTGCCCGACGACCACACTCCAGCCTGGTTTCTCGATGCGCTCGCCGCGCCCGTGTCCACCGGTGAGGTCGACGTCGCCGGCGTCGCGATCCGGTACCGGGCGTGGGGCGAGCCGGGCGGCCCCGGGGGCCTGGTGCTGGTGCACGGCGGCGCGGCGCACTCGTGCTGGTGGGACCACGTCGCCCCGCTGCTGGTGCAGGGCAGGCGCCGGGTCGTCGCGCTCGACCTGTCCGGGCACGGCGACTCCGGACGGGCCGAGGACTACCGGCTCGATCGGTGGGCCGACGAGGTCCTCGCCGTCGCCCGGCACGCCGGCGTGGGCGAGGCGCCGGTCGTGATCGGGCACAGCATGGGCGGGTTCGTCGCGCTCACCACGGCGCTGCGGCACGGGCACGAGCTGACCGGGGTGATGGCGATCGACTCCCCGGTGCGCGAACGCTCGCCGGAGGAGCTCGCGGCACGCCAGCAGCGGGCGTTCGGGCCGATGCGCGTCTACCCGGACCGGGAGACGGCGCTGAGGCACTTCCGCACCGTGCCCGAACAGGAGGGGGATCTGCCCTACGTCGTCGAGCACATCGCCGGGAACAGCGTGTGCGAGGTGGCGGGCGGCTGGAGCTGGAAGTTCGACCGCGGGATCTTCGGCGGTCTCGGGCTGACCCCCGGCGAGCTGGGCCGGGTCGCCTGCCGGGTCGCCCTGTTCCGGGCCGAGCACGGCCTGCTGAAGGCGGGCATGGGGGAGATGGTCGTCGACCTGATGGGCCGGGTCGCGCCACTGGTCGAGATCCCCGGGGCGGCGCACCACGTGATGATCGACCAGCCGCTGTCACTGGTCACCGGCCTGCGGACGATGCTGGCCGACTGGGAGCACTCGATCCCGCAGGCCCCGGCCCCGGCCCCTGTTGCCGGGCACACGGGATCGGCCCCCGCGGAATCGAACACGGGGCCATAGGCTTTCCGGGTGGACACACAGGGCTTGCCAGAGGTGCTCGTCGAGCGGCGCGGTGCGGTGCAGCTGATCACGATCAACCGACCCTCCGCGCGCAACGCGCTCAACGAGAACGTGGCCCGTGCGATCGCGCACGCCGTGGACGAGCTCGACGGATCCGACGAGCTGCGGGCCGGTGTGCTGACCGGCGCGGGCGGGGTGTTCTCGGCCGGGATGGACCTCAAGGCGTTCCTGCGCGGCGAGCGCCCGGCGATCGAGCACCGCGGGCTGTGCGGGATCACCCAGACCCCTCCGGTCAAGCCGATGATCGCCGCCGTCGAGGGCTGGGCACTGGCCGGGGGCTTCGAGCTGGTGCTCGCCTGCGACCTGGTGGTGGCGGGTGCGACCGCGCGGTTCGGCGTGCCCGAGGTGAAGCGCTCCCTGGTCGCCGCCGCCGGGGGTGCGTTGCTGCTGCCGCAGCGGGTGCCGCGCGCGATCGCGATGCAGATGCTGCTGACCGGGGACCCGATCGACGCCGAGGCGGCCGAGCGTGCCGGGCTGGTCAACCGCGTCACCGAGGAGGGCGGGGCTCTCGACGCCGCGCTGGAGCTCGCGGCCACGGTCGCGGCGAACGGTCCGCTCGCGCTCGTCGCGACCAAGCAGCTGGCATCCGCCGGGGCCGACTGGACGGCGCAGGAGCGCTGGAGCCGCCAGGAGGCGATCGTCGGACCGGTGATGGGCTCGGCCGACGCGCGGGAGGGTGCGAGCGCGTTCGCGGAGAAGCGCGCGCCGGTGTGGAAGGGCCGCTGACGGCGACGGCTCAGAACGCCGCCCGGACCTGGCCGGCCAGGGCTCCGAGCTCGTCGCGCAGGCGCAGGGTCTCCGGCGCCCGCGCTCCCCACAGGTGCTCGGCGTCCGCGGCGGCCCGCTCGAACTCGTCCCGGGCGGGGTCGGTGCGGCCGACGGCGGCGAGGGTCTCGGCCAGGTACCCGCGCAGCGCCACGGACAGCGGGTGCGGCCGCCCGAGGAAGTGCTCCGCGGCCCGGAGGGTGTCGGCGAGCAGGTCGACGGCGCCCGTCACGTTCCCGGCGTCCGCGGTGGCCAGCGCCTGGCCGGCCCGGGAGCGCAGGGTGTCGGGATGTCCCGGCCCCAGCACCCGGCTGCGCCGCGCGGCCACGTCGGCGTGTCCGGTCACGGACTCCTGGGCCCGCCCGGTCAGCCGGTGGGCGGTGGCCAGTGCGTCCGCCGCGGTGAGCGTGGCCGGATGCTCCGGGCCCATGATCTCCCGGCGGGAGGCGACGTTGCGGACCATCAGATCCAGCCCCACCGCGTCGTGCTCGGCCATCAGGTAGGCCGCGGCCAGGTTGCCCTCGGCGACCAGGGTGTCCGGGTCGCGCGGGCCGAGCAGCCGGCGGGCGTCGGTCAGCGTCGCCTCGAACTGCGGGACCGCCGCGTCGCGCTGCCCGGCTTGCAGGTACGCGGCCGCGAGCGCATTACGCGAGCCGAGTCGCTGTCTGTCGACATCGCCCCCGATCCGGTCGACCACCGCGCTCTCCAGCACGAACAGCGACCCGGCGAACACGCTGTCGGACCCGTCGCCGGAGGACGAGGAGGGTGCGGTGGGCATTGGTGCTCCCGGTCGGTCTGATGAGGCGGAGGATCCCGCCTGATTTTCACGGAGCGTACAACTACCCCGCCCTGAATTGCGCCGAGTGTGGGCCACACTGCGAGAATCGATGTTCGAGATGACTGAGCGTGATGGTCCGGCGCGTTATCGTGATCGAGTCACCGGTCGTTGCGCCGTCCGTGCGCCCTCGTGTCAGGGTGGCCCGCCACCCGGTCTGCACACGGCCCGGGCCCGACCATGGAGGTGTCATGACGACGGTGCGGTCCGACCGGACGTCCGAGGACGTGCTGCATCCACTCGACCGGCTCACGGCCGGCGAGATCGACCGGGCGCGGGTGCTGCTCGAGGGTGCCGGACTGCTCGGCCCCACGGTGCGCTGCGCGGTGCTCGCGCTCGAGGAGCCGTCCCGGGCGCAGGTGCGCCGGCACCGCAGCGGCGACGAGGTGGACCGGCGGGTCCGCGCGGTACTGCTGGACCGGTCCACCGGAGGGTCGCGCACGGTGCTGGCATCGCTCACCCGGGAGCGGGTGGAGGAGGTGGTGAAGCACGACCCCGCGACCGACGGCCAGCCGCCGATCATGCTCGAGGAGTTCGAGGCCGTCGACGAGATCGTCAAGGCTGACCCGGGGTGGGTCGAGGCGATGTCCCGGCGCGGGATCACCGATCTGTCGCTGGTCGCGGCCTGCCCGCTCTCGGCCGGCTCGTTCGACCTGCGCGGTGAGCGCGGACGGCGGATGCTGAGGGTTCTGGCGTTCCAGCAGCACCGCCCGTCCGACCATCCGTGGGCGCACCCGGTGGACGGTCTGGTGGCCTATGTGGACCTGATCGAGCGGCGGGTGGTCGAGCTCGTCGACACCGGGGTGATGCCGGTCCCGGCCGAGGAGGGCAACTACGACGACCCGGAGTTCACCGGGCCGCCGCGCACCACCCGTCGCCCGCTGGAGATCACCCAGCCGGAGGGGCCCAGCTTCACGGTCGAGCGGGACGTGGTCACGTGGGAGGGCTGGCGGTTCCGGGTCGGGTTCGACCCGCGCGAGGGGCTGGTACTGCACGAGCTCTCGATCGCCGACCCCTCGACCGGCGACCCCTCGACCGGTGACAGGGCCCGGCAGCGTCCGGTGGCCCACCGCGCGTCGGTGGCCGAGATGGTGGTGCCCTACGCCGATCCGGGGCCGGTTCGGTTCTGGCAGAACTACTTCGACTCCGGCGAGTACCTGCTCGGCCAGCAGGTCAACTCCCTGGAGCGGGGTTGCGACTGCGTCGGGCACATCCACTACTTCGACGCCGTGATGGCCGACGCCGACGCGCGCCCGCGCACCGTGTCGAACGCGGTCTGCATGCACGAGGAGGACGACGGGGTGGCATGGAAGCACACCGACCTGTTCACCGGTGCCGCGCAGACCCGGCGCCGGCGCCGGCTGGTGATCTCGTTCTTCGCCACGATCGGCAACTACGACTACGGCTTCTACTGGTACCTCTACCAGGACGGCGCGATCGAGCTGGAGGCCAAGGCGACCGGCGTGCTGTTCACCGGCGTCTACGACGACCGGGCCGCCGAATGGTCCACCGAGGTGGCGCCCGGGCTGGCCGCGCCGTATCACCAGCACCTGTTCTGCGCCCGGCTGGACATGACCGTGGACGGCGAGCGCAACGCCGTCGAGGAGCTCGACGTGCGGCGGGTGCCGCGCGGCGAGGGCAACGAGCACGGCAACGCGTTCGGCCGCGCGGTCACCCGGATCCGGTCGGAGTCGGAGTCCGGCCGGATCGCCGACGGCGCGGCCGGGCGGAAGTGGCGGATCCTGTCCACCGAGGCAACGAACCGCTTCGGACGGCCCACGTCCTACGTGCTGACCCCGGAGGGGCAGCCGACGTTGCTGGCCGAGCCGGACTCCTCGGTGGCCCGGCGCGCCGGCTTCGCCACGAGGCACCTGTGGGTGACCCGCTACGACCCGGCGGAGCGCTACCCCGCCGGGGAACTGGTGAACCAGCACGCGGGCGGGGCCGGCATCCCGGAATGGACCCGGGCCGACCGGGACCTGGACGGCCAGGAGATCACGCTCTGGCACACGTTCGGCGTGACCCATTTCCCGCGCCCGGAGGACTGGCCGGTGATGCCGGTCGACACCTGCGGTTTCCGGCTGACTCCGCATGGCTTCTTCGACCGCAACCCGACCCTGGACGTCCCGCCCGGCAGCTGACCGGCGGCCGGCGTCGGAGGCGTCGGTACCGGGGAATCAGCGCCGGGGGAGTCAGCGCCGGATGGTCAGGGAGATCGCCGAGACGCTGGCGGCCAGCCCGGAGCGCAGCTGGGACAGCGAGCCGGGCAGGTGCTCGGCCGCCTGCCCGGCGATCGACCGGACCACCGAGCGCTCGATCCCGGGCTCGAGCAGCGTGTCCAGCCCCAGCGTGTCGATCATCGCGGCGGTGAAGGCGCCCGGGAGGGTGAACGTCGCCGGATCGGTGAACATCGCCCGCAGCTCGAGCTCCGGGTGGCGGGCGCGGACCAGGTCGAGCGCGGGGTAGTGCTCGCGCCTGCGCCCGAGCAGGCTGCGGGCGGATTCCTTGCGCAGGATCCGGTCGGCGACCAGCCGGCTCGTGGTCAGGTCCAGCAGCAGCTGGTTCAGGACGTCGTTCCACGCCCGCACGGTGTGCGTCTCGCGATCGTGCGCCACGCTGTCCAGGACGAGCGTGGCCATCTCGTCGAGCCCGGCGACGTCCGGGTCGACCACGGTCACCCGGTCGCCGGACATCGTCAGCCGGCCGCCGATCACCAGGTCCGCGATCTGCGCGCCGACCAGCCCGCAGAGCAGCAGGTCCGGATGGATCCGCACCTTCCCGCTGAACTCGTCGTGCGCGATCAGGAAGAACCCGGTGGTCATGTGACCGCGTTCCATCGTCTGTGGCCCTCCCGAGCGGATTAGCCCAAATCGCCCAATCCGCGTAGCTCTGAGTGATAGGCGTCCGGCAGTTTGACCGCGTCGACCGGAGTCTGAAGTATACGAGCTGCGCAAACGCCGCCATCCGTGGCTGCATCGGACCACCCTCAGTAATCAGGAGCGCACATGCTGTCGGATCTTCAGTCCTCCGAGGCGCCGCAGCTGCGCCGTCGTCGCCTCGGCGTGGTGCACCTCGTCTTCTTCACCGTGGCGGCGTCCGCACCACTGACGGTGCTGGCCGGCGGCGTGACCACCAGTTTCGCGGTCAGCGGCAACGCCGGTGTGCCGCTGGCGTTCCTCGTCCTGGCCGTCGTGCTGGGCCTGTTCGCGGTCGGGTACGGGGCGATGAGTCGGTACGTGGCGAACGCCGGCGCGTTCTACTCCTACCTCGCCCGGGGGATGGGGCGGGGCGCCGGCGTCGCGGGCTCGTTCGTGGCGCTGGTGTCCTACAACGCGATCCAGATCGGGCTCTACGGCCTGTTCGGCGCCAGCGCAGCGGACTTCGTGGCTGAACTCACAGGCCTGCTGCTGCCGTGGTGGACGTGGGCGTTGCTGGCCCTGCTCGTGGTCGGCGCGCTGGGCCTGCTCCGGGTCGACCTGAACGCCCGGGTGCTGGCCGTGCTGCTGGTCATCGAGGTCGTGGTGGTCGTGCTCTACGACATCGGCGCGTTCTCCGACCCGGCCGAGGGCGCCGTCACGTTCGCGCCGCTGCAGCCCTCGACGCTGATCGCGCCCGGGATCGGCGCGGCGATCGCGTTCGGCATCGCGTCGTTCACCGGGTTCGAGTCCGGGGCGATCTACTCCGAGGAGACGCGCAACCCGGGGCGGACCGTCGCCCGCGCGACGTACATCGCCGTCGCGTTCACCGGCCTGTTCTACGCGCTGTCCTCCTGGGCGATGGTCGTGCAGACCGGAGCCGGCGACCTGCAGAACGCCGCGACCGAGCAGGGCCCGGGCCTGGTGTTCGGCCCGCTCGGCGAGCGGTACGGCGCGATCGTCGCCGACCTGGCCACGGTGCTGTTCCTGACCAGCGTGTTCGCCGCGCTGCTGAGCTTCCACAACGGTGTCGCCCGCTACCTGTTCGCGCTCGGCCGGGAGCGCGTGCTGCCCTCGGTGCTGAGCCGGGTCGGGACCCGCTCCGGCGGGCCGGTGGCCGGGTCGCTGACCCAGTCGGGCGTCGCCGTCATCGTCCTGCTGGTGTTCGTGCTGGCCGGCGCGGACCCGATGCTGGCCCTGTTCACCTGGTTCAGCGGGCTGTCCGCGGTCGGCGTGGTGCTGCTGATGGCGGCGACCTCGGCGTCGGTGGTGGGCTTCTTCCGCAGCCGCACCGCGGACGCGTCGCTGTGGGCCCGGATGATCGCCCCGGGCCTCGCCTCGCTCATGCTGCTCGGGCTGCTGGTCGTGCTGGTCTGGAACTTCGACGCGTTGCTGGGCTCCGATCCCTCGTCGCCCCTTCGCTGGATCCTGCCCGCGGTGGTGCTGCTGGCCGCCGTCGGAGGCCTGGCCTGGGCGGCCTACCTGCGACGGGCGCGTCCGCTGGTGTACTCCGGCATCGGGCACTCCGCCCTGTCGCCGGACGAGGACGAGGTCCCCGAACGCATGCCGAAGGTCTACGTGCGCGGCGCCGAGCCGGAGCCCGAGACCGAGGCCGAGCGGACCACGCAGTTCACCCGTCCCGAGGACGCCACCGAGCAGACGGCCGTGTTCAGCCGGCCCGAGACCGACCGGGAGACGACCACGGAGTTCATCCGCCCGGAGTGAGCAGGGCCCCGGGGTGAGCAGGGCCCCGGGTGAGCAGGGCCGCTCACCCGGCCAGCGTCTGCCAGACCAGCACACCGTTCAGAACGATCACCAGACCGGTGACCACGGCCGCGACGACCGTGGTCACCCGGTGGTTGACCAGCGCGCCCATGACCGTGCGCCGGGCGGTGAACCAGACCAGCGGCGCGAGCGCGAACGGGATCCCGAACGAGAGCACCACCTGCGAGAGCACCAGTGCCTGCGTCGGGTCCACGCCCATGGCAAGGATCACCAGCGCCGGGATCAGGGTCAGCAACCGGCGCGCCAGCAGCGGGATCCTCCGGCGCAGGAACCCGGCCATGATCACCTGGCCGGCGTAGGTGCCGACCCCGGAGGATGCGAACCCCGAGGCCAGCAGCGCGACCGCGAACGCGATCGCGGCGACCTGGTCCAGCTGCACGGTCAGGCCGGCATAGATGCCCGAGAGCGTGTCGGTGTCCGGGATCGACGTGCCGGCGAACAGCGCGGCCGCGATCACCAGCATGGACAGGTTGACCAGCCCGGCCACGCCCATCCCGAGCACGATGTCCAGACGGCCGGTGCGCAGCAGGAACTGCCGGTCGGCCGGGCTCCGCGCGGTCATCCGGTGCTGGGTCAGCGCCGAGTGCAGGTAGATCACGTGCGGCATCACGGTGGCGCCGAGGATCCCGGTGGCCAGCAGCAGGCTGTCGGTGCCCGCGAACTGCGGCACCAGCCCGGCCAGGGCCGCGGCCGGATCCACGTCCACCCGGAACAGCGTGCTCACCAGCCCGACCAGGATCACCGCGAGCAGCGCGACGATCGCCCGCTCGAACGGCCGGTGCCCGCGGCCCTGCAGCGCCAGCAGCGCGAAGGCGATCACCCCGGTGATCAGGCCGCCGGTGAACAGCGGGATGCCGAACAGCATGTTCAGCGCGATCGCGCCGCCGACCACCTCGGCCAGGTCGGTGGCGATCGCGACCAGCTCGGCCTGCACCCACATCGCGACGTTGCCGGTGCGCGGCATCCGCTCCCGGCACATCTCCGGCAGGTTCTTGCCGGTCGCGAGACCCAGCTTCGCGGACAGCGACTGGATCAGCATGGCCATCAGGTTGGCCACGATGATCACCCAGAGCAGCAGGTAGCCGTACTGGGCGCCGGCGGCGAAGTTCGTGGCGAAGTTGCCCGGGTCGACGTAGGCGACGGCCGCGACGAACGCCGGGCCGAGCACGATCAGCCGTCCGCGCCACCCGCGGCGGCGCAGCTCCTCCACGGACCGCTCGGCCCGCTTCCCGGTCACCGTCACGGCGCACCCCCGTTGCCGCTCTCGGCGTCCGCCCGCTCGCCGATCCGGCCGTGCACCATCCGCGTGAGCGGCACGCCGAGCGCGTGCCGCGCCCCACCGGAGAGCACGACCCAGACCGGCCCGCCGAACGGCGACACCTCGTCCACCCACAGGTCCGCCCCGGGCAGCACGCCCAGCTCGCCCAGGTAGCGCAGCGCCGCGCTGTCGCGGTCGCTGACCCGCTCGACGCGGAACCGTTGTCCCGCCGTCGCCGCGGCCAGCGGCTCACCCCACGCCTCCAGGTGCGCCCCGGAGCGCGGCGGGATCGGGTCGCCGTGCGGGTCCCGGTCCGGGTGGCCGAGCAACGCGTCGATCCGCTGCTCCAGGCGGTCGCTCAGCGCGTGCTCGAGCACCTCGGCCTCGGCGTGCACCTCGTCCCACGGCACCTCCAGCACGCGGGCCAGGAACGTCTCCAGCAACCGGTGCCGGCGAACCACCTGCAGCGCTGCCCGCTCACCTCGGGCGGTGAGCCGCACCCGTCGCGGGTTCGGGCGCTCGACGAGCTCGGTCTGCTCCAGGCGTTTGAGCATGGCGGTGGCCGAGGGGGAGGAGACCCCGAGCTCGGAGGCCAGGGCGCCGGTGGTCACCGGCGTCCCGCGGTGGGTGAGGTCGAAGATCGCCTTGAGATAGTTCTCGTTCGACGCCGAGAGAGCCGCCATGAACACTAACTGTAGGCGTGACTACCGATGAGCGGTAGACCTGGTTCGACGTCAGAGTGCCCGGTGCATCACGTGCAGTCCGGTGAACGTCCCGTCCGGCAGCGCGAACGCCTCCGGCACGACCCCGACGGTCGCGAAACCGAGCGAGTGCCACAGTCCGACCGCCCGGGGTGGGCCGCCGCCGCGAGGGGAACCTTCGGGACCGTGGGGTGAGCGAGGGACCCTTCGGGACACCTCCGTGGTGGCGCGGCCCCGGGGGTGGTGCGGACCGGTCACCGGAGGTAGAGGTCGCGGTGCCCGACGTCGAGTGCCTCGACGGCGCCGCCGGTCTGCCCGGCGAGCCAGGCCCCGAAATCCGCGTCGGAGCCGTCCGGGATGAGCACGGTGATCGTCACGTCCGGGCCGTGGCGGACGTCGCGGACCCGGTACCCGGCCGTGCGCAGCGCGTTCTCCAGGCGTCCGGCCCGGTCGTGCGGGGCGGCGAGGAGCAGCTCGCGGTGACGGACCCGGCGCAGCGTGCCGACCGTGTCCAGGGCCTCGGACACGGCCCGGCCGTAGGCCCGTACCAGCCCGCCGGCGCCGAGCTTCGTCCCGCCGAACCAGCGCGAGACGACGGCGACGACGTCGGTCAGGTCGCGGTGCAGCAGCACCTCGAGCATCGGGACGCCCGCGGTGCCGGAGGGTTCGCCGTCGTCGCCGGAGCGCCGCGCCGCCCCGTCCGCGCCGACCCGCATCGCCGTGCAGTGGTGTGTGGCGGTGTGGTCCCGGGCCCGGATCCCGGCCACGATCCCGGCCGCGGCGTCGAGGTCGGGGACCCGGGCCAGGACACACCGGAAACGCGAGCGCGAGATCTCGATCTCGTGCTCGCCGTCGCGGGCGATCACGTGCACGGATGGCACCTTGCCACTCCGACGGCGGCCGAACGTGACCTCGGTCGCGCTCGGCCGCCGGCCGCTAACGATCCGCGCGCCCGGAGCGTTACGTATATCAAGGACTGAAGTGCGGTCCTCGAAGATAGAAGGAGCGTTTCGTGCCCGAGACCACCCGTGTCCTCTGGAGCGGCCTCGTCCGCATCGCCCGCCGCGTGGACGCGTTCACGCTCACGGCGTTCAATCCGTACTTCCCGCGCCCGGCCGACCGTCGCTGACCGATACCGTCAGTGCCCCGACGGACGGTCGTCCTGCTCGGCGATCTCTTCCGGGGTCGGCAGCTTCAGCGGGCGGGTGAGGACCCACACCACGAACAGCGCCCCGATGACCAGCATCGCGATGCCGGTCTCCAGGTTGAGGTTCGAGCCGCCGGTCTTGGCCAGGTTCGCCGGGTCGTTGCCGGAGACGATCCCGTTGATCGTCAGCACGATCCCGTAGACGCCGAACAGCAGCGCGATCACGTTGCGCAGGTCGAACAACGACGACGCCGTGGTCGACACCGGTTCGTCGGCACCCGCCTTCGGGTCACCCTGGTGGTCCGGGTTCTGGGACATCCCGCTCTCCTTCCCGCTCATCAGCCGAACACCACGTAGAGCACGACGGTCAGCATCAGCACGCCGACGCCGAGCAGGGTGGGCGAGCGGTACCAGCCGCCGTCGGCGCCCTCGCTGGAGTGCGTGCGGGTCTCCTTCGGGGTCAGGCTCCACACGAGCCCGACCAGCTCGGTCTCGGCCCGCGGTGTGGTCACCAGCGATACCACCCCGGCGACCGCGGTGCCGACCACGAACGCCGCGATCGCACCGAGGAAGCTGCCGGCCTGGCTGGACACCCCGAGCACCTCGGCGCGCGTCAGCACGTCGACCACGATCGCCGCCACCGTGCCGGAGAGCAGGCCTATCCAGGCCGACGGCCCGGTCATCCGCTTCCAGAACAGGCCGAGGATGAAGATCGCGAACAGCGGCGCGTTGAAGAAGCTGAACAGCGACTGGATGTAGTCCATCAGGTTCGACGACCCGGAGGCGATGAACGCCGTGCCGATCGCGAGCACGCAGCCCACGATCGTCACGATCCGCCCGACCTGCAGGTAGTACCGGTCGGTCAGGCCCGGCTTGATCCAGTCCTGCCAGATGTCGTAGGTGAACACCGTGTTGAACGAGCTGATGTTCGCGGCCATACCGGCCATGAACGCGGCCAGCAGCCCGGCGATCGCGACGCCGAGGATGCCGTTCGGCAGCAGCTCCTTCATCAGCAACGTCAGCGCGTTGTTGTAGGTGATCCCCCCGACCTCCTCGACGCCGGTGGTCTTGATCTGCGTGATCTGCGGGATGATCACCGCCGAGACCATGCCCGGGATGACGATGACGAGGACGATCAGGGCCTTCGGGAACGCGCCGATGATCGGGGTGCGTCGCGCCGCGGACATGGACTTGGCCGACAGGGCGCGCTGCACCTCGGCGAAGTTCGTCGTCCAGTAGCCGAACGAGAGCACGAAGCCCAGACCGAACACGATGCCCAGCACCGAGAGCACCGGATTGGCGATCTCGGTCAGCGGCGTGCCCGGCCAGGCCGAGAGGTCTGCGCCGCCGCTGGGGCCGTTCGTGACGGCCTCCTTGAGCCCGTCCCAGCCGCCGACCCGGTTCAGCCCGGCCAGCGTCAGCGGGATCAACAGCGCCAGGATGACGAAGAACTGCAGGACCTCGGTGTAGATGGCCGCGGAGAGCCCGCCCAACGTGATGTAGCCGAGGACGATGACGGCGGCGACCGGGATGGCGACCGTCAGCGGCCAGCCGAGCAGGGCCTCCAGGACGATGCCGAGCGAGAACAGGTTCACGCCCGCGATCAGGATCGAGGCCACCGCGAAGATCACCGACTGCACCCGCTGGGTGGTCCGGTTGAACCGCATGAACAGGAACTCGGGCACGCTGCGGGCCTTGGAGCCGTAGTAGAACGGCATCATGACCAGGCCGAGGAACACCATCGCGGGGATGGCACCGAGCCAGTAGTAGTGCACCGTCGGGATGCCGTACTGGGCCCCGTTGGCCACCATGCCGATGAGCTCGATGGCACCGAGGTTGGCCGAGATGAAGGCCAGGCCGGTGATCCACGCCGGCATCGACCGGCCGGAGAGCAGGAAGTCCAGGCTCGAGGAGATCGAGCGGCGCGCGGCGAAGCCGATGCCGAGCACCAGGACGAAGTAGAAGGCGACCAGCAGGTAGTCGACCAGGTTCGGGTTCAGGCGAAGGGCATCCTGGGCCAGGATCATGACACGGGTCCCTTCCTCGGAGCCCGCCCCCGGGCCGTGTCGCTGACGGACATTGCGACTCCTCGACGTTGAGTGTGACCGTTTCGGTGTGGCCTGGCCCACTTCCGGGCCGAACCATCGAACAACATAGCTCGCTCCCGGACAGAAGTGAACATCGGCCACCACATTCGATGCTGAACCTTGATTGCCGTCCGTGCGGATTTGTTGCATTCTGTGCGAGTGAGCTGCGTCGGCGTCGAGTGGGTGCCGGGTCCCGCCGTGCGGTGGTCACGGTGAGCCTGCTGGCCGAGCAGCGCCGGGACCTGATCGTCGAACAGGTCCGGACCCGGGGCGCGGTACGGGTGTCCGAGCTGGCCGAGCACCTCGGCGTGTCCGACATGACCGTCCGCCGCGATCTCGACGTGCTGGCGCGGCGTCGGCTGGTGGACAAGGTGCACGGCGGCGCGACCGCCGTCGGCGAGCACAGCACGGAGGAGCCGGGGTTCACCGCGAAGGTCACCCGGGAGCTCGACGAGAAGGACGCGATCGCCGCGGCCGCGGCCGAGCTGGTGGAGCCGGGGGCCGCGATCGGCCTCTCCGCCGGAACCACGACCTGGCGTCTCGCGCACCGGCTGGCCGCCACGCCCGGTCTGACCGTCGTCACCAACTCGCTCGCCGTGGCCGAGGTGCTGCACACCCGGGGCGCGGAGGGGCGCGGCACCACGGTGATCCTGACCGGCGGCGTGCGTACCCCGTCCGAGGCGCTGGTCGGGCCGGTCGCGGTCGCCGCGCTGCGCTCGCTCAACCTGGACGTGGTGTTCCTCGGCGTGCACGGGATGACCGCCTCGGCCGGGTTCAGCACCCCGAACCTGACCGAACGCGACACCAACCGGGCGCTGGTCGACGCCGGGCAGAAGCTGGTCGTGGTCGCCGATCACACCAAGTGGGGCACGGTCGGCATCTCCACGATCGCCGAGCTCGGCGAGGCCGACGTCCTGGTCACCGACGACGGACTGGCCGAGGCCGACCGGGCCGTGCTCGAGGGCGAGGTCGACCGGCTGGTCGTCGCACACACAGGAGGAAGCACGTGAAGAAGACGTCCACGCGGCTCGCGGACGGGCGGGAGATCCTCTGGTACGACGAGCACCCCGAGCGTGACGGGGTGGTGCGGGGCGCGGAGACCACGCACGACACCCGTGACCTGCCCCGCGTGGTGCCCGCCTCGCAGCTGCGCTACGACGCGCTGGCCGGTGAGTGGATCACCATCGCCGCGCACCGCCAGGACCGCACCTACCAGCCCCCGGCCGACCAGTGCCCGCTGTGCCCGAGCCGGGACGGCCGTGCCACCGAGGTGCCGGCCCCGACCTACGACGTCGTCGCGTTCGAGAACCGGTTCCCCTCGTTCGGATCCGAACCCGGCGGCCCGCCACCCGACGTCTCCGGGCCGGACCCGGTGGCCGCGGCCGGGCGCTGCGAGGTCGTCTGCTTCACCTCCGACCACGACCGCTCGTTCGGACGGCTCACGCCGGAACGGGTGCGCACCGTGCTGGAGGTCTGGGCGGACCGGACGACGGAGCTGGGCGTGCGACCCGGTGTGCGGTACGTGTTCCCGTTCGAGAACCGGGGCTCCGAGATCGGCGTGACGCTGGCGCACCCGCACGGGCAGATCTACGCCTACCCCTACGTCCCGCCGTTCCCGCAGCGCATGCTCGCGAACGCCCGGGAGCACCTCGATCGCACCGGCGAGAACCTCTTCGACGCCCAGCTCGCCGCCGAACGCGCCGGTGAGCGCGTGGTCGTCGCCGGTGAGCACTGGACGGCGTTCGTGCCGCACGCGGCCCGCTGGCCGGTCGAGGTGCACCTCTACCCGAACCGGCCGACGGCCGACCTCCCGGCGCTCGACGAGGACCAACGCGCCGAGTTCGGCCGGGTCTACCTGGAGCTGCTGCGCCGCCTGGACGCGCTCTACGACGGCGAGCTGCCCTACGTCGCGGCCTGGCAGCAGGCCCCGGTGCGGGCCGAGGACGGCCGCGACCTGGCGCGGCTGCACCTGCGGGTGCACACCATCCGGAGGGCCCCGGGCAAGATCAAGTATCTGGCCGGGTCGGAGACCGGCGCCGGCGCGTTCATCAGCGACGTCACGCCCGAGGCCGTCGCAGCCCGGCTGCGCGAACTCGCCCCGGCTCCCCAGCCGCTGACGTGAGCGCCCCGCTGGGGGATCTGGACCGCCGTCACATCCGCTTCGCGTTGTGGAACGGCATCGCGTCGATGTCCGAGTACTTCACCGGCTCGCCCTCGGTGCTGGCGTGCAGGACCTTGCCGTTGCCGGCATAGATGCCGACATGGCTGACCGGGGAGTAGAAGAACACGACGTCGCCCGGCTTGAGCTCGTCCTTGCTGACCGACTCGCCGGCCTGCGACTGCGCCGAGGACGACCGGGGGAGATCCTTGCCGACCTGCTCGAAGGCCCACTTCATCAGCCCGGAGCAGTCGAACGAGTTCGGGCCGTCGGCGCCCCAGACGTAGGGCTTACCCAGCTTGGTCTTGGCCGCGGCCAGCGCCTGCGCGCCGGTCCCGGAGCCCGCCGAGGACAGATCCGACAGGACCGACCCGCCGTCGTCGCCGTCGTCGTCACCGTTGCTGGATGCGGAACGGGCGGCCTCGGCGGCCTGATCGGCCGAGGCCTTCTTCGCCGCGGCCAGGTTGTTGGCCGCGATGCGTGCGGCGTCGGCCTGGTCGAACGCTGCCGGGACCATGCTCGCGGCCTGCGAGATGTCCTTGGCGAACGAGGCGCCGGCGACACTGTGTCCCTGGGCGGCGGGCCCACCGGACGCGGCCTGACCGGCCTCCGTCGCCGGGACCTGCAGCTTCATCGTCGCCGCCTCGGAGCCGGCCAGGTCGACCGGTCGGTTCTCGGCGTCGGCGGTCTCGTCGCCCGGGGCGCCGACGGCCGCGACCACGCCCATCACGGCGGTGGCCCCGATCATCGTGGCGCCCATCGTGGCGACCACGGCCCGGGGGCGGCGACCGAACGGGCCGGTGTCGGAGCTGCCGCCGCGGATCAGGCCGATGGTGGACGACCCCAGCCCGGCGGGGGCGTCCTGCGTGACGACGGTCCGCCCAGCAGGGGAGGCCTCGGCCGCACGACGGCTCGCGCGGGTCGGGCGGTCGAAACCGGCCTCGGAATACCGCGAGAGGAGCTCGGCGGCGGAGATGCCCTCGGCCGAGTCGGAGTCGTGCCTCGCGCGGGGGGCCGGCTCGCGGTCGTGGCCGGGTTCGTGGCCCAGGTCGAGTTCGTGGCGCAGCGCAGTGGTCATGCGAGAGAGTCCTCAGCCGCGACGGGCCGCGTGGATCCGGTCGGGGGACCGGCGCAGGCTCGTCCCCGCCTCGTACTGATGGGCGCCAGGGGGAGTGTCGGCAGGCGGGGAGCGGTGACCGACCGGGCGCACCACCCGACTTCTCGTCGGGCGATGTCGAAACCGTAACGGGTCCGTGACGGGGCCGCCCGACTGCGGCACGACGGGTGCGGCGAACGGCGTCCTGCGCGCGATCCGCGCGCGATCTCTCCGGCGAATGGTTGTCCGGGGTGTACCCGACTGCGCCGGAAAGGATCAACGACGCGACGAGCGGTAGCCCGGGGCCCGTCGACGCCGTCGAACGGTGTCTGTAAGCATCGTGCGTGGGTCGCGTACTCGACGCCGTCCCATCACCCCGGAGGTCACCGACGTGCCGGACGCAGGGTTCGGACCGATCTGGGTCGGTCAGATCGAGCGCAGTCTGCCGTCCGGTGTTGCAGCGGCCGGCATCAGGGTGGCCCGGCACTTCGTCGCGGCGCGGCTGCTGGTCACCGCCGGTGGTGTCCCGGTCGGACAGGTGGCCGTGCCGCTCACCGGCGGTGTCGCGACGCCGGAGGCCGTGGCCGCGGCGGTCGAGGCGGGAACGGGCGCGACGCCGGATCCGGCCCCGCCCCCGGTCTCGGACGAGCCGCTGACGGTCGTCGTGGCCACCAGGGACCGCCCGGGCAGCGTCGAGCGCTGCGTCCGCGCGGTGCTGGCCGGCGATCACCCCGCGGTGACGGTGCTGGTGGTGGACAACGACCCCCCGGACGAGCTGACCGAGCAGGTGGTGCGCCGGATAGGTGACGCGTCTCGGGTGCGCTACGTCCGCGAGACGCGCCGGGGCGCCTCGGCCGGGCGCAACCGGGGCCTGGCCGAGGCCCGCACCCCGGTGGTCGCGTTCACCGACGACGACACCGAGCCCGACCGCGCCTGGGCGTCGCGGATCGCCGGCGCGTTCGCCGCCGACCCCGAGCTGACCGGGATCAGTGGCCCGGTGCTGGCGGCGCGGCTGGGCACGGCTCAGGAGCAGGCCTCGGACGCGGCGCTGGCCTGGAACAAGGGCTACCTGCCGCGCCGGTTCTCGCTGGACGAGCCACCGGAGGACTCGGCGGTGTTCCCGTTCTCCCCGGGTCTGTTCGGGATCGGGGCGAACATGGCCGTGCGCGCGGACGCGGTGCGCCGCCTCGGCAGCTTCGACGAGGCCCTCGGGCCGGGCGCGGAGACCCGCGGCGGCGAGGACATCGAGCTGCTGGTGCGGATCGTGCTCGACGGGCAGGTGCTCGGCTACGTCCCGTCCGCGTTCGTCTGGCACCACCACCGGCCCGGCGAGGGCGAGCTCCGCGCCCAGATGCGCGGCTACGCACTGGGCCTGGGCGCGTTCCTCGGCAAGGTCGCGCTCGACCCGCGGGCCCGCGCGGTCGCGCTGCGCCGGGTCCCGGCCGCGCTGGCCCGGCTGCGCCAGGACGTCCGCCCGGAGTCCGGTGCGGGCCCGCCAGAGGCCGGCGGGGACGGCAGCACCGACGCCGGACGGGACGCATTGCCGTCCGGGGCCGGGCGGCGCAAGCTGCGCGGCCTGCTCCGCGGGCCGGTGCTCTACCTGCGCGCACGCCGCCGGGTCCGCGACTCCGACGGCGCCGTCCCTCCGCTGACCCGGGACCGGCCACCCGCCGAGCCCCCGTCC